>CALRHO010000078.1 GCA_943359405.1 Candidatus Nomurabacteria bacterium | reverse complement strand
CGTGGTCTTTATTGCCCGCACCGCCCACTTCTGTTATCGTACAAGTGACTGTTGCCACTACCCCGTCCAGCCCACCTACGGCGCAGCCACTTGCCCTTTAATCCTAACAACCGGAAACACTATGCCCCCGCCCGTCCCGCTCTTCTTTGCGGTGGTGGCGCTCCTTCTTGGGTTTGGCCTCGGCTACTATATCCGTTACATCCGCGCCTTGGCCCAAAAAACCTCTCTGGAACTCGATATCAAAACCAAGCTCCTTGAGGCCGAAGAGAAGGCACGCACCATTGTTGAAAAAGCCGAAACTAAAGCCGACGAAACCGAACGAAATCTCGCTGTCCAGAAAGCCGCTGCCGAGGAACGCTTAACTGAAAAGGAACGCCACCACCAAAAACGTGAGGAGCTTTTGGATGCCCGCCAAATCGACCTCGACTCACAGCGTGAAAATCTGGAAAGTAAGGTGACGGAAATCAAAAACATCAAAGCTCGCCTCGATGAGCGAAAAAACGAGATTGACCAAAGGCTTGAAGAAGTAGCAAGCCTCTCCAAAGAAGAAGCCTATGCCCGCGTTGTGGCCAAAATGGAGGCAGAATATGCCGATGATCTGTCTGCCCGCATCCAAAAAATTGAGCGCTACGGGACGGAGCAGTACGAAGAAAAAGCCCGCAATCTCCTCCTCGCCGCCTTGCATCGCGTAGGCAACAATATGCCAACGAGCGTTATGACCGCACACGTCGAGATTCCGTCAGATGACCTGAAAGGCAAAGTAATCGGCAAAGAAGGACGAAACGTCCGTGCCTTTGAACGGGCAACCGGTGTGGATGTGCTGGTCGACGAAACCCCCGGCTACATTGTCCTCTCGTCATTTGATCCCATTCGTCGTGAGATTGCCCGTGTCGCCCTCGAGGCACTGCTTAAAGACGGCCGGATTCAACCAGCCAAAATTGAAGAGTGCGTAGAGGCGGCTCGCAAAGAAGTGGCTGCCGTCGTACGCAAAATGGGTGATAAGGCCGCCTACGATGCTGGCGTACCCAACCTTCACCCAGACCTCCTGGCTATCCTCGGTCGCCTTCATTTCCGCACGAGCTATGGCCAAAACGTGCTCTGGCACTCAGTGGAGATGGCGCACATGGCGGCCATCATTGCTGAGGAGGTTGGTGCTGACGTAGCAGTGGCGCGCGCTGGCGCACTCTTGCATGATATCGGCAAGACCGTAAGCCATGAAGTGGCTGGCACCCACGTGGAAATTGGTATCCGTATTCTCAAGAAATATGGTGTGAGTGACGCGGTCATACTCGCCATGCGCGCCCACCACGAAGAGTACCCGTACGAAACACCCGAGTCTATCATCGTCCAGGTAGCCGACGCCCTCTCTGGCAGTCGCCCTGGTGCCCGTCGTGATTCGATAGAGAACTACGTGAAGCGACTCAGCGACCTCGAAGCCATCGCCACCGCACTGAAAGGCGTCGACAAAGCCTTTGCCATTGCCGCTGGCCGTGAGGTACGTGTCCTCGTGAATCCCGACTCCATGAACGATATCGAAACCCACCAACTCGCCAAGACCATCGCCAACACCATCGAAGCAAAACTCCGTTATCCTGGCGAAATCAAAGTCCACGTCATACGCGAAACCCGGGTAATTAGTTACGCTCGGTAACATGGAGACCGATCTCACGAAACTAACCCTCATTATTAAGCAAGTTGCTGCCGTAGACACCTCTGCCGACCCAGAACGCTGGATCCCGCAAAACCCATTATGGGGTCATTGCGCTGTTACAAGCCTTATCGTTCAAGATTACTTTGGTGGCACACTCTGGCGCATCGACCTTTCATCAATACCAGAACTCAGCTACTTACGCTCACACTACCTAAACGTACTTGATACCGGCGAGCTGGTAGATCTCACATGTGAGCAATTTTCTACACCTCTACCCGAATCATTACCATTTGAAGAACGATCTAGGGACAGCATTCTGTCGCACACAGATACCGAGCGTCGCTACCAGCTACTAAAAGA
The DNA here is from genome assembly GCA_943359405.1 of Candidatus Nomurabacteria bacterium. Taxonomy (GTDB): domain Bacteria; phylum Patescibacteriota; class Minisyncoccia; order Phycocordibacterales; family UBA918; genus OLB19. Next base: position 1,008 of record CALRHO010000078.1, on the reverse strand, counting down.
ACGATTGGATCTTGACCACGAAAAATCGCACCCTACTCTTCAAACTTCTTCGCCACAATAAAGACGGTGTAGTTGAACTTGAGATCCTGAATGGACTCTTCGAGAATATCGAGGCCATAAAGTTCGGCCGCACTGCGGGGAGCAATCGCCGCAGTGGTATTGGGCAGCGTACCATTTGCCACATCAGCCGCTGCCTTCGCCGTATCAGCATACGGTACGAGTTCAGCCTGCGGCCACACACGCTTTAAGTACATACGACACTGCTTGAGTGCTTGGTCGTGACTCGCCACCGCCGTGATGTGCGACGCCGTGACCCCCGGCCTTACGAGGAGCATATGGTGCACATCGAGCTCAAACATTTCTTCAATGACAAACCGATGTTTCGCCATCGCATGTACCGCCTCAATCACAATGCCGCCGTTACTATTCTCAATCGGAAATATACCACGGTCGATTTCACCCTTTTCTAGAGCCGTCAAAACGTTCTCTGCACTAATGAGCGGAACGATTTCGCCATCAAGGTTGTGCTTGGTGCGATACCGCTCACCAGCCATCTCCGAAAAACTTCCGCGCGCGCCCATCACCCCGATTTTCATGACCATAGCGGTGCTAGCGTAGCACAGAGCCCGAATGACGTTAAGACTATAACCAGAATCCTAAACCCCACCAGAACACAACTTTTCTCACCAAGGAAGTGATTGCAGCCAAAAGATGGTGCTATATAATGGTCTGTAGCCAATTCATTTAGGCGCCGTGCATGAGGTCACCCTCACACACACTTATTCGTACAACATTTTCATCCGCACACTATGAACAAGGCAGACATCATCAGTAAGGTGCACGAGGTTCTTGGTTCAACTAAGGCTGAAGCAGAGCGTGCCGTTGAGACCGTCTTTGGCAGCATTGAGGCTGCGATGAAGGATGGTACTTCGGTATCAATTGCTGGCTTCGGTATCTTTGAGGCCAAGCTCCGCGCCAAGCGCGAAGCTCGCAATCCACGCACTGGTG
>CALRHO010000077.1 GCA_943359405.1 Candidatus Nomurabacteria bacterium | reverse complement strand
GGAAAGGGGCGGCCGCTTGCGTGCGCCGCCCCTTGGTTTTTCAGGGGTTTAATGGGTCGCCTGGTAGCCCAAGCTCGCAGAAAAGTACTATTGGCGGACCATCCAGCATACACCGGTACTGAAGGGGTGTTGAGAGGTGACCCCTCACATCGGCTATGGACGGAAGGAAGGTATTGGGAGCCCGTTCCATTGTTTTGAAAATCAGGGTGGTCTGTGTTGCCAACGGTTGCTCCTCGTAGAGAGCCATCGGTATGTACAGATCTCCGATGAGCCACACGGCCAACTGTTCGCGTAGCGGTTGGAGATTATTCCAACTCGTAGCTTCGTGTGCCTTCAGGGCGCCAAGGCAACCCAAGAATGCAATAAATAGGAAACGGAGGTGGAGCATTTCTTCTCCTTGTGAGGTTTATCTAGGTTAAATTATAGCATAATTATTGCAAAAAACAATGATGCGAGGCGGGCAGGACAATGGAAAACACAAAAACCCCCGAGTGGGAGTCTTTCGACCGTGAGGTCTGGATAATTCGTGTTAGTGCGAGTAAAGCATTACCGCTGTAGGTTCCCGAACACTCGTTGCCGTATCATTCCACTGATTCTAGTTTTTACAAAGAGGACAGTGTCGCACCCACGTTATTGGTGTTAGGTGGTTAGATTCTCGAGGTGCTTCATCACAGCCTCGTTTGTAAGCACCGAAGCGACGTAGAGGGCAACACGACGCTCGTCTGCATCTTTGTAACGTTCCATGAGCCCAGCTACTTGTTCCTTGAGTTCAGTTACATCCGGGGTTATGTTCTCCTTCTTCGCAATCTCATTAAGGATGAGCTGGAGCTTGGCCCGCTTTTCGGCGGCTGGCTGCCACTCGGCACGGAGGTCAGCCTTGGTCTTCTTGATATGGGCAAGGTAGTCGTCCAGCTTGAGGTTCGCGCGAGTGAGGTCCTCTTCCATCTGGCCAAACATCTGCGTGAGTTCGGAATCAATGAGCACCTGTGGGAGTTCCACACTTGCTCCCTCGATGATGGCGTCAGTGATAGCAGCACGATGAGTAGCCGCCGCTTCGCGGGTCTTCTCGATGGTGAGGTGTTCGCGGAGTTTGGTTTTAAAGTCAGACACGTCGGCGAATTGTCCGGGTTGACCGAGGCCACGTGCAATTTCATCGGTGAGTTCAGGAATCGGAAGGTCAGCCTCGTTTTGAATTGGCTGCTCTACTGTTTCCGGCGTAGGAAGGTCACCGGACTCACGTGCTTCGTTGGCAGTGGCCTTTTGTTGCAAGCGGTCGAAAGCAGCCTTGCGGCGGAGGATATCCTTGATTTGCTCTTCAAGGTCAGTATCGGTAATAACTACTGTCTGCTTCTCGACATTCTTTGTCTTCGCAATAGCAGCGTAATCAGGCAGGGTAATGGTGGGGAGTACGGCTACGGTAATTGATAAGCCGAGCGGATTTTCGGGGGCAAGTTTTGTGATCTCTACCTTTGGCTGCCCAATCGCATCAAGTGCAAAATCATGGAGGATGTGATGGTAGATATGGCTAATGGCGCGTTCAGCCATCTCAGTGAGGATTGACATTTCCCCCAGGCGTTTTACGAGGATAGCTTCAGGTACATGGCCTTTCCGGAAGCCGTCAATCTCAATCTCGGCACCGAGGGCAGCAATTGCTGCTGAACGCTCGATACGGAGGTACTCGTAAGGGATTTCACCCGTAATTTTTACCTGCGAGCCGGCAATGGGTTCGACCGTAAAGGCCTTTCTTACATCGATGATGTGCGTATGGTCAGACATGTAAACAAGCTATGGTTAGTAGGCGCTAGTGTACGGATATGTGATTAAAATGCAACCACCGCGCACCCCCGTGTGGGAGTGCGCGGTGGTGAATGGTCACGATTATATGGTTACGGTGCGGTGGTGGTAGCGTTGCCAGCTGACTCGATCATCAGGTCAATCGCTGTTAATTCGGTCTCTAAGCTGGAAAGGTCCGTGCTTAAGAGGTCTGCCTCAATGGCCGGGAGTTCGTTTGAGGTGCTGAGGGTGATAGCGGCGTCGGCTTGAGCTTGTGCGGTTGTACTTTCAGGCTCTTGATTCATGCCAGTATCGGGACTTGGGGGGTCGATCGTGAGGGGGGTAGGTGTGAGTAGATAATTCCAAAACATAAGTCCACCGAGCACAAGCACGAGTGCAACAAAAAGCAGACCAATAATCACCCCAAACAGCGGGCCACGGTTTACTGGGGTACCCGCTGTCTCGGTGGCCGGCACTCCAGCCGGTGTCTTCATTATTTCACCAGAGAACTGTGGTTCTGAGCCTTGGTTTTGTGGTTCCATATGATTTAAAAATTACCAATTAGGGGTTAATGGGTTCAGTGAGAGTGATCGGGGTCTGATTGATATTTTTTAGGGTGTTGAGTGCTCGAACCTGGGATTGATGGGCAGCAAGAATATCAGCCTTAGTTGCTACGTAGATGCCTCTGAGGGTAAGCCAGTTAGCCTGTGGGTTATTTGATGAGGCGGTTTTGGCAACCTCGGCATCAATAGAGGCAATCCGGGCTTTGGCTGCAGTGAGTGCTTCGGCGGCAGCGGTAAGGTCGGTGGTGGCAGCATTGGTATCGAAACCAAGATTTCCCATGATGCCCTGTCGAGCAATTAATCGAGCGTTGATTTGCTCAAGTCGACTGATGGTATTTTCGAGTCGGGTACTCAGGTTCGCCCCAAGATTCGTCAACCGAGCTTGGTTTCTCATATTGAGAGCGCGACCAACATCAACGGTGGGGGGCGTTATGGTTGGAGCCATGGTGCGCTCCTCGGTTGGTTTAAATTCAGCGCCAGGGGTAGCTGACAGCGGGGGTGGCTCAGTCGGTTCGGGAACTTCTTGGAATACTGGAGCTGGCGGTGGAACCTGCGCCGATGACAGTAGCGGGGTAACAATTAGTAGACCGATTACAAACAGTAAGGTCTGGTGACGAAGTGTGTGCACGATACTCATGGGTAAAGTTATTTTCATATAGTAACAGTATAGCCCCGCCGGCACTTT
>CALRHO010000076.1 GCA_943359405.1 Candidatus Nomurabacteria bacterium | reverse complement strand
CACACATTCAATCGGATCAGCAATCAGGACACAAAGTTTAGCATCCGGGTACTCACGCGAAAGTCGCGCCGCTACCCCGGGGGCTGCGAGATAACTCGTTGACCACTCCACCCGCTTTTTTCCTGACGCTGCGTCGTCAAAGTGCGCCTCGTACCAAGTCTGACCATTCTGTAGTGCCTCACTGCTAAAGTAATGGGTTTCTTTCGGAGCAAGGTATAAATCTGGGTGCTCAGCCAGATATGCCCTAAACCGCTCCACTAGCGGAAGCCCGGGTGGATGCATGATTACCAAATCTAAAAAGTGTCGTTTCATGGCGTAGCAGTGGAAGGATTTTGATTTTCAACAAATAAAGCGTGTTCGATGCTGGCGCGATAGGACCGCCGATACTCAGTCGGGTCGGCATGGAAGCGCTCCTGAATGAGCGCTTGCGCCCCTAAGGTGAGGCGCGCCCGCAGGCCAACCTCATTGAGTATGGTACTAATCTGGTTATGCAACTCCTCTACACTATCATGCCGAAACATGAGAGCTGAGTCACCATGCACGAACAAATCATCACGATACTGGTTGTGTGCCAACACGAGTGGAATACCGGCTGCTGCACCTCGCAGCGCCACATCATCTGCATCAGCATCGGTGTCGCTTACAATCAACACCTGAGCTGACTTGAGATAGGCCACCACATCACTCACCGCTGACTCAAATACCACTTGCGTTTTGACACCAAGAATCTCAGCACGCTTCGCAAATTCAGCTTTGGCTGGCCCTTCTCCAATCAGAACCAAACCAACTCGTGGATTTTTAAGATACGTACGTGCGGCATCAATCACGCGATAGGCGGTACTCTCATGGCCAAGGTAACCAATAAACAATATGATAAACGAAAACGGTTTGTACTTAGCCTTGAGGTCAATTGTCGCCGGTATAGTGATAAGCGATTCATAGTTGGTAAAGCGAGGCAGGACACTCAGGTCAGGAATCGAAAATCGCTTACCAATCCGCTCCAAGAGCGCTGAACGTTCGGTACGAACACTGAGAAACTTTGGCAAAAGCCACCGTGGTAGCAACCGCCGCAGTCGATTGCCGGGTGCCTCGGTACGAAACCGTGGGTGCTCATAGTCCTGCAGCACATGTACCTGCGTGGGGCGGCCGTAGTGATGGCCCGCGAGGTAGGCCACCAGCGCTGACTCAAATGGGTCTCGGGCAACAATCAAATCAGGACGTAATCCTCCCAAAAACTCCAACTGGTCGCGAATGAGCCGCATGCCAGAAACGGGTGTCCACCACCAGTGTCGAGCACTCGCGGTATAGAGCCAGACATTCTTCGCCACCCGCAATACTGGATACTTAGGTGCAATCCCAGTACGCAAAATGAGTACGTGCACCTCATCAAAAAGGTCACTGAGATTGATAAAACCATCGAGCGACTGCTGGGTGGGATTAAGGAGCGTCTCATCACGAGAGATAAACAAAACCCGGACGACATTGCGACTACTCGCTACCGCGTAGACACTCTCAGCCGCCAAGGCCTGTGAGACTGAAACCACTGGTACCGTGCCACGCTCAGCGTTACGCTTTTCTTCGCGCAAGACATATTCAAGTTGCAACCGTTCACGGTCGCTTACGTCTGTTTGGTAGAGGTCTCGGCGCGGCATGCTTACTCACTAGTATAGCAGCCTACCATCCTCAGAGAGGAGGTTCAGTGAGAGCAGTGCTGCCGCCACCTTATCACTGTCATGACGCACCAAGTGCTTTTGAGGAAGGGTGAGCTCAACCGGAGTTGGTCGCCACAGTAAATCAGTAGTTACCACTCGCACCCCCGCCGGCACACCCTGGAGCAAAATTGGGTGTTCGCGCTCAGCCACATAGGGGGCGAGGAGTATCTCAGGTATTTCCCCCTCATGGACCAAGAGCACATCAGGCAGCCGGCCCGCGTAGCGAGACCATTCACGCACATGGTCACCGGCGTTCATACCAACCGTTTGTCCCGGGCGCGACATCAGGTTACCGACCGCCACCACTGGAGCTACCGTAGCGCCAAGGGCTGCCGCAATACCCTCAGGCAGCACCACAGGGATAAGGCTCGTATAAAGATCACCAGGACTAATCACAATCAGCGCAGCTCCCCGAATTGCAGTAAGTGCCTCGGTGTAGGCTGGCGCCGGACCTGACAGAGTAAGGGTGCGTATGCGGTTCTGGTGGCGCGCTGGGGGTGGATTATCAATTTGTGCCTCGCCGCGCACTACCACTCCATCATCGTACGTAGCCTCCAGATGTACCGAGCTCGTCGTGACCGGCACTACCGTACCAGCAATCCGTAACAGGTGTCCCGTGGCGGCAATTGCGGCCGCTTCGCTACCTAGAATGTCGGTAAGTGCGGTCAAGAATAAGTTACCAAAATTATGTCCCGAGAGCCCCTCCCCCTTGCTGAACCGATAGAGGAACAAGTCGCGCAGGAGTTGACCCCGCGTGTCTTCTGTCATTGCCAGGGCAGTGAGGGCGTTACGCACATCGCCAACCGGCAACTGTCCAAACTCATCACGTAAACGACCCGTTGATCCACCCGAGTCTGCCATACTAACAATGGCCACAATGTCGTAGCGATCACCGTAGCGACACAAACCGCGCAAGAGCATATGCGTACCCGTACCACCACCCATCACCACCAACCGGGGCTTGCCACTGCACGTACGCTCACTGTTCATACACCCTTTCTAACGCTCCACCGCCTCCGAAGGTGACGTTTGGGGACGCGGCCACACCACGACCATTGTTGCTCCAAAGAGGAGTAATCCCAAAAGCAAATACGGCCAGCGTGGCGGGAGCGCCGGGAGCGGTAGTGGAGCCGGAACCGTAGTAGCAACAGCACCCACAAGTAACGCCTCACCAGTGGTCGTGCTCGCTATCTCGGTAGCTGTTGGCGTGGTCTTTTCAACATCCGGAGCAACATTGTTACTACCCGTCTGCCCAAATGCTTCCACGGGAAGCGGGAGTGACACTATCGCAGCAGCGCTTGTTTGCGCCGACAGCGAGGCTGCCTCACGCAGTACCACCGCACCACGTCCGTCACGCACAATCATCGGTGCTGTATTTGTCATCGGTAGTCGCACCGACTGCTTAGCAGCTACATACGAGT
>CALRHO010000075.1 GCA_943359405.1 Candidatus Nomurabacteria bacterium | reverse complement strand
GAAGCGCAATAGCATAGGGCAGATATTTCATGAAGAGCTCTGGGCTCCGCTCGGGAGCGTTATGGAAATCAAAACGGTCTTTGTCAGTAACCGATAAGAATTCTTTGAAACCCAACAAGTGATAGCGTGCTTCATATCCTTTCTTGGTTAGTCGCTGCATAAACAGGAGTCCATAAAAGAATATCGGGATCAACAACGCACTTAAAGATACGACAACACTGCCAGACACGAGGTATACCGCGACAAAGCCCACCACCATGGAGACAGCAACGATTACAGTGCTTTTGTGTAAGATTACGTGTTTTACCCCTGGCCTCTCGACGTACCCCTCAGAAAACAACTGCGCCAGAAGGGCAACTTGCAGTGAATAAACAACTTTTGTGTTTAAACGAGCATTCCCTTTGAGGGTCGAGAGTAGTATCGTTTCACCAACCACCACCGCGGTAGGCTCAGGAATGCCGATACTAATACTGACGCCAAAATGATTCGCCGGCTTCTTTGGTGCGCTAAAAATCATCTGCAAAAGCATCTGGAGCGGTACATTCGGAGCCTCCTCAACCGGCCGAAGAAGCGTGAGTTCATAATCACCGGACTTGAAAAGACCAAGTACTTTCGTCTCAACGTGCTTAATTTTTACAAAGCCTTGTTCAGCCAAGTAAACGATACCAGCGGTAATATCATGGTGGTCAAGTCGACCATCAAACACTACCCCGGTATACATGGGGAGCAAATCACCGTACGGTTCATACTGGGCAATGATTGGCACCGCCGGCTTATGTATGGTTACGCGACGATACACGACTACCCCACAACCAATGAGGAGCAGCAAGGCAAGCGGGAACAAAATCCACAACCATTGCCACTCTTCTACTACAGCCACGTCTACACGGGCAGCGTTCACTTCCTGCCCAATGGTCATACCCTCCCCAGGTGTGAGCTGTTCAGCAAAAAACTGCACTCGCGTAGTCGGTGCTGTAACTCGTGACGTACACTGCTCCACACTCCCAACCAAACCCTCGTAGCAAGTTTGCATAGTGCCAAGCACCCCCTCTGGGGCACGTACTTCAACCCGCGCAGCCTCAATCACGACCGGCCAGTTATGGCCCGTTACATTCCAATACAACTCTGCTCCATCAGGACCATAGGACAGTGCTCCACGTAACACATACGAGAGTTGGTAGGTGTGTAGGCCAGAAACAGTGCGGTCAGCGTCGCCAATTTTAATCTCGACTTCGTTAGAATCGCTCCTTGTAACATAAGGTTCATGAACACCATCACGCTGTACCGAGCGTACTTCAATCCCCACCACTCGGTCCTTCAGGAATGAAGATGCCAGCTGCGGGTGATCAGTCTCAAGCGTCCGGAAAATACCCCGACGCGCTGCGTCTTCAAAATCGTAGACAATTCGCTCAGTTACCACCACCGAGCCGTCCTCCCCAATCTCATACAGAGCCGAAAAGTCACGGATAACTTCTGCAACCGCGAACTGCGGTACGGCATACAAAACCACTACCAGAAGATAGATTGCTAGGTTTTGTAACCGCATATACAGGAGAGTAATTAGCGGCTAATTCCTTGAACGGATTCGTTAGACGTGTATCCGCAATCCTCCGACCAGACCAAGAAGTGACGGTGCTTATAGCCACCCTTCTTGCGCAAATTTTCTTCACGTGCCACCTCGAGCTCCTCGGAGGTGATGCCAAGCTGCTCTATCAGTGTCTGTAGTACCACTATGAGGTCAGCGTACTCACTGAGGAACTCCTCCTTGGTACGAGCCGTCGAGAGCGAGGCGGCTTCTTCTTTAATCTTCTTCATGAGTTCCTGCTGAAACTCCTGCACGTCGGTTGCCGGGCGCACTTCGCAGTGCTCACCTTTAGTCTTGATCTTGTCGGGAATATGATCTCGGACGAGCTTGTTGTAATACGTGCGTGAAGTGGTAGACATAGGGCCAAACGATGACAATTATGATCGCAAAGGCGCCCTAGGGTCAGCGGGTGCAGGCGGTAGTGACACAGCGCCTTGACGAGCCAACACGGCCTCCAGAAGTTCGTGGTTAAAATTTTTCGGCAGAGTACCCTCAGCAGCATATAGGTAGAGAAGGGTTTTCAGAACCGCCTGCAGTGCCGTCTGCACTAAAGCTGCCGCCACAAACCAAACAATTGCCATAGTGACCGCAATCACAAAAAGAGTGATACTACCCACCGCAAAACTTAGGGCCAGCAGTCCCATGAACGAAAGCAACGCGAGGACATACGCTAAGAAGAACGTAAGGCCAAGAGTAATATTACTCACCAACAACTCACCCCACGTCCGCCTAAACAGGTAGGCTGAATGCCCAATCGCTCCGTAGAATGATTTATTGCCAAGTACAATCGAGGGGACTGCGAAGAAAGTAAGCAGGTTCCAAGCAGCTCCGAGCAAACTTTCGATGGTGCGCCCCACCAGACGTGAGCGTTCGCCAATAAACCTAAGCACCAAGCCAACAGTACTGGTAACGAGCGCCCAGCCAAGGAGCGACCTTGTGTGACCAAAGGCTACTACGAGACTCTGTCCTAAGGTTGGGTTGCCGCCATGCGCTCGCGTAAACACCGTAAACGCAATGGCTGCCTGCGACAGCGCGAGTGTGTACGCACCCATCACATAGATCAGGAAGATAAAACCATAATCAACCAAACGCAGTGACTGCTCCACTGCACCTGTACCCATAAGTGTTGCAAAACCACCGGCCAAAAAATAGCCCGCAATAACCATCCCTAAGAAGAACAGATTGAGGAACCCTGTGATGAGTGGGATAAGTACCATCTCCTTGTCGGCCAATAAAAAGCGGAACGTCTCTTTAAATAAAAGCCAACTCCCACGCCACTTCCCTACGCTGCGGCCACTAATCGTGATGGGGGTTGCCATACGTCGGGGCTTTTACGAGAAGGCAACCTTGACCACTTCACGCTCAGCGCTACCTTCTGCCAATTCAAAGAATTGCTCTTCCTTGAAATTGAAGATGTTGCCAATGACATTTGAAGGGAATGACTGGAGCGCAATCTTGAGGTCACGCACGTTACCGTTATAGAAACGACGTGCCGCTTGAATCTTATTCTCGGTATCGGTGAGCTCATTCTGGAGGCCCAGAAAGTTCTGGTTAGCTTTGAGGT
>CALRHO010000074.1 GCA_943359405.1 Candidatus Nomurabacteria bacterium | reverse complement strand
TTCGTGCTCTGCGTGATCAGAGCGACATTGTTATCGACTCACGCCTTGGCTTCTATTGGCTTCCCGAGTCTTTTAAAGTCTATCTTGACCTCGACCTGTCAGTCGCGACAGCTCGTATCTTTAAGGATACCGTGAGTAACAGCCGTCGCAGTGGTGAAGACGCAACCTCCCTCGATGAAGTCGCGCGGATGGTAGAACGCCGCGTCCGCGACGAGCGCAGCCGCTTCAAGGCGATGTATAACGTCGACCCGTACAACCCTTCCCACTTTGACCTCATTATTGATACCAGTAACCACAGCCCGCAGACTGTTGCGCTCACCGTCTTTGACACCTATAAGCAGTGGCTCGAAACTGCTACCTGGAAACAAGTACACAGTAGTGTTCCGCTCGGATATTCGTTCAAGAATCAGTACTAAACAGTATAACAGCCGGCCCCGTAAGGGGCCGGCTGTTTGATTTTGAGTTCCGTCATCAGCGCGTTTATGAATTCGTTTACCGCGAGGCGCGACTGAGCAAAAGGTCGAGTCGTACTTTGTGGTACGGTGAGACTTTGAGCGAAGGAAGTAACAAAGCGGTAGGCGAATTTTGAGCGTGCGCCTAGTATTCTCGCAACGATACCTGGGCATCGAGCCGACGCAGGAGGTCCAGCACCACACTCACCACAATCAATACCGCCGTACCACCAATGGCGAGCGCTGCCACACCAGTTGCAACCTGCATACCAATCGGAAGAACTGCTACGAGCGCCAGGAAGGTAGCGCCAACGAGGGTCAGGCGAGTAATGAGGCTACCGAGATACTCTACCGTGTGTGCCCCGGGGCGAATGCCTGGGATGAACGCACCGTTACGCTGAAGGTTCTTGGCAATACCATCTGGGTCAAACGTCACCGCTGTGTAGAAGAAGGTGAAGAGGAATACCAAGACAAAGTAGGTAGCACCGTACCAGATTTGGTTATTCATGAAGGTCATCACGGCCTCATTAGCACCCGGTACCCACGCAAGGCTTGGAAAGGCCGTAAGGATATTGAGCACCATCTGCGGGAACAAGAGGATTGAGAGTGCGAAGATAATTGGAATCACTCCAGCTTGATTGAGACGCAGGGGCAGGTATGAGCTGCTACCGCCGTACGTGGTGCCACCCCGACTCTGCTTGGCATACGTAATCGGTACCGGGCGTTCCGCCTCTGTCATAAAGACTACGGCATAGATAATGGCGAGCGCGACCACCACAAAGCCCACATAGAGCGGCAACTGCGAGGGATCATACGTGAAGATAAGCTGTGAGAGCGTACCAGGTAGCGTCGCTACGATACCAGCAAAGATAATGATGGACACACCGTTACCGATACCGTACTCAGTCACCAGCTCACCAATCCACATCAGGAGCATTGAACCAGCGACAATCAATACGACATTCACAATGAAGTCGAAGGTTGAAAGTCCAGTAATCACCCCCTGACTCTCAAGGAGTGAGAGGAAGCCAAAGCCCTGGAGGATAGCCAGCGGCAAGGTAAGGAGACGCGAGTACTGCGTGAAGCGCGCCCGCCCCGCCTCCCCCTCCTCTTGATACAACGACTTAAGTTGTGGACTCATCACGGTCATGAGCTGCATGATGATAGATGCCGTAATAAACGGCCCTACACCGAGCATTACAATCGAGAGATTCGCGAGTCCACCACCAGAAAAGATGTTAAGGAGTCCAAGAAACTGATTGTTTGCAAAGAACTGCTCAAGGACGTTCTGGTCAACTCCTGGAATGGGAATAGCTGCCAAAATACGAAATACCACGAGCGCTCCCAGTACAAACAGAATACGGTTACGCAGTGTCGGGTCGGTCAGGATGATCTTAAGTTTGTGGACGAACGTGTTCATAGACAGGAATGGTTATCCGCCTATTCTACACCACCACCAGCAGCTTCAATCTTAGCCTTGGCTGCCGCCGAAATCTGGCAACCCTTAACAGTCAGTGCCTTAGAGAGGTCACCCGTGCCAAGGATCTTTACCAGTGGGGCCTGCTTGCGCACCGCACTCACTGCACCCTTTGCAATGAGGGTCTGTGGCGATACCACCTCACCCTTTACAAAGAGAGCCTCGAGAGTACCAACGTTGATAGGGACGGCGCGGACACGCTCCTCGTTTACCGTCGCAGCTCGATTCACACCATGACCACGGAGCTTTGGAAGGCGCTTAATGATGTCACGCATTTCGGTACGGGGACGACCTCCTGCGCGCGCTGTCTGACCTTTGTGACCACGACCAGACATCTTGCCGCGCTTGCCACCGCGACCAACACGACGAGCCGTCTTCTTGGCCGAGTGGGCCGTAAGTTCGTGTAACTGCATATTAATTCTTCTTTAAGAGTTTAAGGGCTTCCACGGCAGCACGAGCGTTGTTGAGCTTGTTCTTGCTGCGCGAGAAAATCTTGGCGGTTACGTCCTTGACGCCACCGAGCTCAAGCACGGTACGCACTGACGAACCAGCCACGAGACCACGACCAGGTGCCGGCATGATCATTACCTCACTCGAGGCATACTTGGTATGCACATCGTGTGGGAGGTGACCATCCTTGTTAAGCGGAATCTGAATCATGTGCTTCTTGGCGTCGCGCATCGCCTTGTCGATAGCAAGTTGGGTGTCACCGGCCTTGCCGATACCGACACCTACCTTGCCATTCTTGTCGCCAAGTACCATCGCTACCGAGAAGTTGAAGCGACGACCACCAGCCATCACGCGGGTTACGCGTCGGATACTGATGATTTTCTGATCAAACTCGGGTCGGGTGCGCTCGGGGCGGCCACCACGGCGCGGGCGGCGATCATTGCCACCACGGCCACCACGGCGATCACCACCACGGCCACCACGGCCACGACGATCACCCTTCCCTTCGTCGGTTGCGGGAGTGTCGCCTGTAGCGCCCTCTCCGGCAGCCGGTGCATCGGTAGCGGTCGACTCATTAGTCGCCGCTGTGTCCAACACATCAGTGTCGGTTGTAGCTTCCTGCTGCTTATTTTCTTCCATACTAATACTTACGAGCGATTAAAACTGGAGACCACCAGCGCGGGCAGCATCGGCAACGGCTGCGACGTTACCCTGGTAGCGGAAACCACCACGGTCGAAGACAACAGCGGTAACACCGAGTGCCTTAGCCTTCTTTGCCACCTCAGCACCA
>CALRHO010000073.1 GCA_943359405.1 Candidatus Nomurabacteria bacterium | reverse complement strand
TGCAGGCCATGACGCTCGTTGAGGCGGTGGTGCTGGTGGCAGTATATACACTGCTTATGCTCGTCATTACAACGTCAGTGGTGTCACTATATAATTCAAATTCATATACGATTGCCCAGGCGAATGAAATCGATACGGCGCGACGCGGTTTAGTGGCGTGGACCCAAGATGCGCGCGAGATGCTTCCCTCGGCTGAAGGTACCTGGCCGATTGAGATTATGGAGCCGCACCGGATGGGTTTTTATAGTGATGTTGACCGTGATAATTTGATTGAGTACGTTATTTTTGAGCTGGCGACGACCACGTTGTACAAGTACTCGTACGAAGCAACCGGAAATCCACCGACCTACCCTACGTCTACTCCTAGTGTGACCACCATCGTCTCTGAGTATGTTCAGAATTTTACGCAAGCTTCAAGCACGTTTCGCTATTTCAATAATGCGGGGGCTGAACTTCGTGTCGGAGATTTACTGACCGATATCCGCTTTGTTCAGATTGAGCTCATTGTGAATATTGACCCGGTGAAGGAGCCGGGAGAGTTTATGCTACGGTCAAGTGTGGCTCCTCGTAACCTCAAAGATAATCTATGAGAAATCGTCTTGTTACCTCGTCGTCTCACGCTGGCTACCTCTTGCTCCTCGTGCTTGTGTTTGGTTCGGTGCTCTTTGTGATCTTATCATCGGCGATAGGTTTTACTATCGGACAGAGTCAGGTAGTGACAGCTCGGGTAGAAATCCAGAAGGCTACTGATATTGCTGAAGCTGGTCTTAACTACTACCGCTGGTACCTCGCCCACAACCCTAACGATACAACTGAGGGTACCGGTTTACCTGGGCCGTATGTGCACCAGTACTTTGATCCCGAAGGGGGAGCGATTGGTGAATTTTCTCTGGAGGTCTCAAGCAGTACCTACTGTGGCCAGGTGGCATCCATTAATGTCCGCTCCACCGGGTTTAGCTATGCTGCACCACAGTACAAACGGACGGTCGCTGCTCGCTACGTACGGCCGACGGTAGCTGAGTATGCGTTTATCATAAATAGTAATGTTTGGGCAGGGGCCAGCCTCAATATAATTGGCCCCTATCACAGCAATGGTGGTATCCGCATGGATGGTAGCAACCAATCAACGGTAACCAGCGGGCAGACGAATTGGAACTGCACCAGCTCATTTGGCTGCTCACCGGCAAGCACCTCGGCGGCCGGCGTGTTTTCTACGACCGTCGATGCCAACCAGGCGCTGTTTAGCTTCCCCGCGCCACCCATCAACTTTGCGGGTCTTACGGTTGACCTGTCCCAAATGAGAGATCGCGCCATTAATGGTGGAGGAATCTACCTCCCCGATTCTGATGATGAAGGCTACCAGATTGCCATTAATGGTGACGGTACGATTACGGTACGTCGGGTTGATCGCACGTGGTCGCACAACGAGTACAGTACTGAGGCTGGTGCGTGGTATACCGCTAACAACTTAATCCGAACCCTACACCCGGTTACCACCTACACAATTAACCCAAATTGCCCGCTCATTTTTGTCGAGGATAAGGTATGGTTGGCGACCAGTACGGTCAACCAGCCAGTAACCATTACAGCTGCTGATACCGATACACCAGGAAATGACTATTCAGTCATACTGGCAGGTAACATTACCTATGGTAGTTCGAGTTCTAGTTTGCTCGTGGCGGCCGAACAAGATGTGCTTGTTGGCTATGATGTTCCGAACGATATGGAACTCAATGGTATCTTTTTAGCGCAGAATGGTAAGTTTGGTCGTAATCACTATGAGAATGAAACTAATGGTGGAGATCGTTGTCGAAATTCA
Organism: Candidatus Nomurabacteria bacterium; assembly: GCA_943359405.1. Taxonomy (GTDB): domain Bacteria; phylum Patescibacteriota; class Minisyncoccia; order Phycocordibacterales; family UBA918; genus OLB19. Next base: position 1,605 of record CALRHO010000073.1, on the reverse strand, counting down.
CTTACGATCAATGGCACGATCGTTTCAAATGGTCGGGTTGGGACGCAGTGGACTGGTACGGGCTGTACCGGGGGGTACAGTTCAGGTTTTCGGTTCCGGTTCAATTCCTACGATCGTGACCTCGTAGAAAACCCACCGCCCTTGGTGCCTGAAACCTCAGATGTGTACGTGTTTCGAGATTGGCGAGAGGAGAACTAACGAAGAGGTCGGGTCGGAAGAGTGACCCGGGTTGTGGTGTGCTACCATAGATTTGTATGTCCACCCATAAACCACTCGTGATTGGTAACTGGAAATTAAATCCTGGTACTGCTGCTGAGGCCAAAGCCCTGTGTATTGCGATTCGAAAAAAGTTGAAAAAGGATGCGCCAGTCACGGTAGTGGTCGCACCACCGTTCCCCTATATTGCTGACCTGACAAGACTCTCCCCGACAGGGCGGATCATGGTAGCGGCGCAGGATGTTTTTTCGGAAGATAGTGGTGCCTTTACCGGCGAGGTTTCAGCTGGCATGCTCGCTTCGTTGGGGGTAACGCAGGTGATTATTGGTCACAGTGAGCGGCGGGCAATGGGTGAAACAGATGCGCAGGTGGCAGCCAAAGTGGCAGCGGCTCTTCGTCGTAAACTCACGCCGGTAGTTTGTGTCGGTGAGACGGTGCGCGATGGGAGCGGTAGTCACTTCGGGGTAGTAGAAGCCCAGGTACGCGCTTTGGCGGCGGGGCTTACCGCCCGTGCGCTGGCTGCCATCGTCATTGCCTATGAACCAATCTGGGCTATCGGTACGGGCAAAAATGCTACGCCGGAAGATGTTGAAGAGATGCATTTGTTTATTCGTACACTCCTTACAAAACTCTACGACCGGGCAACGGGGAAGCGAGTGCGGATTATTTATGGGGGTTCAGTGAAGCCTGAAAATGCAGCGGCGCTCCATGGTGCGGGGATGGACGGTTTTTTGGTTGGTGGAGCTAGTCTTTCAGCGGAATCGTTTAACAAGATAATCTTGGCGGTTTTGCCGGCGTGACGCTATGAATCTCAAAACGATTACCGAACGAACCGATCTCTATGACACCTACGTCATTGTGCGGTCGTCATGCAACATACCATTGAAAGACGGTAAGCCACGCAATCTTTTTCGGTTGTTGCGCGCACTGCCTACGCTCGAATATCTACGTGCTCAGGGAGCTAAGACTATCGTCATCTCGCACATCGGACGCAAGCCCGAAGAAACCCTTTATCCAGTGTATGAGGCAGTCAGTGAGCGTCTGCCTGTTACATGGGGTGGTGACGTAACTTCACCTGAGTTTGACCTCATTCATAAGGGTATGGCTCCTGGAGAGATTGTTATCTGCGAAAACCTTCGTCAGTATGAGGCTGAGGAAGCAAATGACGATGCCTTTGCGGCGACGATTGCTGCCTATGGCCAGGTGTATGTTAATGATGGTTTTGCCGAAGCACACCGAGCACATGCCTCGACGGTAGGGGTGGCTCGTCGTCTTCCGGCTTACGCAGGCATCACTTTAGCACAGGAGGTGGCAGAACTTGGGAAGGCAATGACGCCTGAGCGACCAGCACTCTTTCTCTTAGGCGGCGCTAAGTTTGAAACCAAAATG
>CALRHO010000072.1 GCA_943359405.1 Candidatus Nomurabacteria bacterium | reverse complement strand
TCGGGGTGTTGTTTGCAGCTGGTGCTGCCCGGCGGTTTCTTGAAGATCGACTCCCGTACCTGATTTCCTTTTCGGCTGGTGTGTTTTTGGTGACGGCCGGTGGGCTTGCTCTGGAGGTACTCGAACTCGCCCGGTCGTGGGTCTGGGGCGCGGTGCTGATTGCCGCTGGCTATGTAGTTGCCTGGGCGATTCATCATCTCTTGCCCGAAACACATCACCATCACGATCCGCACTGTCATGAAGGTCACGGTAAGAGTGCGCGCAAACTCCTCATTGGTGACGCCCTCCACAATGTGGCTGACGGTATTATCTTGGTACCGGCATTTTTGGTCTCTCCCGTCCTTGGTGGGGCAGTGACGCTCTCGATTGTCATTCATGAGACGCTTCAGGAGGTGGCTGAATTTTTTGTGCTGCGGCGAGCGGGCTATACCACCAAGCAGGCACTCCTCCTCAATTTTGCTACGGCGAGCACGATTTTCCTCGGTGTCGGGTTGGCGTTTTTGGCACTGGTGACGACTGATTTGGAAATTCTCCTCTTGGCGTTTAGTGCGGGCTTTTTCTTGCATGTGGTGGTGCACGACCTCTGGCCACGTCATCGCCATAGTCATACACAATCAGGAAGTTGGTTGGTGCATGCGGCGCTCCTCATCATCGGCATTGTGCTCATGCTCGCGGTGGGTCTCCTTATTAAGGATGCGCATGTGCATGGTGCATCGGCAAAGCCTGCTCAGGTTGAGATATATGAGTAAGACAAAGACACCAATTCCGGTCACGGTCCTCTCTGGTTTTCTTGGTGCTGGTAAGACGACGCTTCTTAATGCGCTCCTGAAAAACCGCGATGGTCGTCGGTTAGCGGTAATCGTCAACGACATGAGCGAGGTAAACATTGATGCTGAGCTGGTGCAGCGGGGCGAGGCTGCACTTGATCGTACCAGTGAACGCCTTGTCGCGATGAGTAATGGTTGTATCTGCTGTACGCTCCGCGAAGACTTGCTGGTGGAGGTGTCACGATTGGCTGCAGAAGGGAAGTTCGATGCTATCGTGATTGAATCAAGTGGTATCTCCGAGCCACTTCCAGTGGCCGAGACGTTCACTTTTGAAACGGTAGATGGGTCGGTACTTAACACGGTGGCCAGGCTAGATACAATGGTGACCGTGGTGGACGCTGCTCAATTTCTTAGTCACTATCAGAGTGCTGAGACATTGGCAGCGCAAGGTATTGGGGTCTCGCCAGACGATGATCGCTCGCTCGTACACCTCCTGACTGACCAGGTAGAGTTTGCTGACACGATTGTCTTGTCTAAAGTTGATGTAGCGACTCGGACGCAGATTGATGCCGTTAAGGCGTTTGTCGGGAAGCTTAATCCGACGGCGGTGGTGATTGAGTCAGTGAGGGGCGAGGTACCCCTTTCGTCGCTCATTGCGACCGGTCGTTTTAGTATGGATACAGCAGCTCGTAATCCCGGATGGTTACGAGAACTGCGCGGTGAGCATACGCCTGAAACAGAAGAATACGGTATCAGTAGTTTTGTCTATGAGGCCAAGCGTCCGTTTGAGCGAACGCGACTGTATGAACTCCTCGAGTCGGGGGAGCTAAAAAATGTACTGCGCTCAAAAGGGTTTGCATGGCTTGCGGACGTGCCAGGGCAGGTACAGCTTTGGTCACAGGCCGGCAATATCATCAATCTTGACCCGTACGGCACTTGGACCAACCCAGCGGCGGCATCACAACGAATTGTATTCATTGGGCAAACTCTAGACCCCAAAGCAGTCCGCAGTTTGCTCGATGCGGCACTAGTCGCTGCGTAGTATACTGGTAGTATGAGTTGTCACATTTTCTTCATATGGGAATAGTTTTTTTAGGTTTGGTAGTACTGGTGTTGATTGGGCTTGTACCCTCGATGGTATACGTGGTGCGCGGAAAGACTGCTGCTATCTTAGAAACATTTGGTCGACCCCATCAGCACGCTGTTTTTCCGGGGCTGCGTGTGAAGTGGCCGTATCCAATTACCACCATAGTGGCACGGGTAAATTTACAGCTCCAAGAAATTCATGCTGATGTATCAGTAAAGACCAGTGATAATGCCTTTCTTACCCTGCCGGTAAAGGTACAGTACCGGGCGAGTGATGATCCGGTGGGTGCGGTAAAAGCACACTACGAACTTGAATCACCCGAGCGACAAATCTCATCGTATGTGCTCAATAATGTTCGTCAGACAGCCTCTACCATGGAGATGACCGATCTTTACGCTAATCGCGATGCAGTAGAAAGTCAGGTGCAAACCGCGCTCTCGGAGCAATTTGCCCACTTTGGCTACATCATTGAAAACGTTCTGGTTGATGAGCCACAGCCAAGTCAGGAGGTCCGTGACGCATTTAATAAGGTGATTGCTAGTAAGCGGCTCATGGAGGCAGCGCGCAATGAGGCGGAAGCGGAGCGTATCAAGCTCGTCGGGGCGGCTCAGGCTGAGGCTGAGAGTAAAAAGCTCCAAGGTGAGGGTATGGCGCAGATGCGTGAGGCGGTCGCACGGGGGCTTCAGGAGGCGATGCAGACCATGGGGCAGGCAGGTCTATCACCCGAGATGGCGGTACGGTTTCTTACTGATACCAACCGCATAGATGCGATAACCTCAGCCGCGACGCATGGTAATACCATTATCCTCGATGTGAGTGCAGACCGTAGCCCAGCGGCTGCCGCTGCGGTTTTGGAGGCGTTACAAAAATAGTGTTGCCTGTGTTTACGGCACTCGCTGGTGTATGTATCATCATTATAGGTTTTTGGTTATGGGGTACCGAGAGTAGTCCTTCGGCCACCGTTACCATAGCGCCGACAGCACCTCTTTTAGTCACGGATAAAGCGGAGACGTCTGCTGCCGATACGCTGCCGCCTCCTCTGGTCGAGTCGAGCACGTCGGCTGATACGGTTGCTGGTCACATGTCCGAGGCACTAGACTGGGGCAAAGTGGTACCTCTCACGATTGGTCAGGTGGCGGTACAAGCATCGGTAGCCGATACGTTTGTTACGCGCATGGTTGGTTTATCAAACACGCCCTATCTGCCATCGGACATGGTCAAATTGTTTGTGTTTGATAGTGATGGCCCACAACCGATTTGGATGAAGGATATGCAATACCCAATCGATATTATGTGGGTAGATCGTGCGGGAGTAATTGTACATCTAGAATTATCTGTCGATCCCAGTACCTACCCACAGCGTTTTACCTCGCCAGTACCGGCACGCTATGTGCTCGAAGCAAATGCTGGGTTTGCTACCGCACACCAGATCACGATCGGTACGAGCGTAGATTTACCATGAATTAGTATAAACTTTGCTTATTTTTCTAAATGTTGTATAATCTTCGCGTATGATGATCGCCGTAACCTGGTTACACCGGGTGCGGAGGAAAGTCCGAACACGTCCTGGGTAACCAGGAGCAGGGTAGCGGGTAACCCCCGTCCACC
>CALRHO010000071.1 GCA_943359405.1 Candidatus Nomurabacteria bacterium | reverse complement strand
TTGAGTTTGCAAAGCAGGTCGGACTTGAAGGATACTATTTCTGGGGTGCGGAGTGGTGGTTCTGGATGAAAACCACCCATGGTCAACCTGCTATCTGGAACCTAGCGAAAGAACACTTCGCAACCCACCGCAGCAGCTCAACCAGCCCCATAAACTCCTAGTCCAGACGCAAGAACGCCGCCCCCCTAGGAGGGCGGCTGTAGTCTCGACATCTTAATCAGTGAACACCTTCACCTTCGCCCGCAGGCGCGGACGTAACACTGCCCGGACGTTCTGACTTGGTGGCGCAGGTAGTAAAGCACGCAATCAGTACGAAACATGAGAAGCAACCACCGATCGTGTTCACGCACCGTTAACCTCCATCCTTTGCCAAGCACCATTGCTTTGCACTAGCCCACTACAACACAAAAAATCGGCTGCTGGTTACTACCGCAAATGCTACACTGATTTCCATGCAAAAACCGTACGCCCGAAAACTGCTTTTAGCCACTGTTTTCGCTACCGGTACCGCCGTCCTCATCCTTGAAGTCCTTGCCGTCCGAATCCTCTCACCACAGTTCGGTACGTCAATGTTTGTAATCTCAAGTGTACTCACCGTTGTCCTCGCAGCCTTAGCACTTGGGTACTACTGGGGTGGTCAAGTGGCTGATCAGCACCCCTCCCCCCTTCCCCTCTATACCATCATCGCTGCTGGCGGCTTCATGATTGCCCTATCATTTGCGCTCGCCAAATTCATCGTGCCGTTTGCAGGCAGCATACTTCCCATCACTTTTGGCCCACTGTTTCTTTCCCTCATGCTCTTTTTTGTACCCGCCTTTCTCCTTGGGACTGATTCTCCATATGTCATTAAACTCCTCACCACCCAAGGCAGCCCCGACACCGCGGGCACCACCACCGGCACGGTGTTCTTCTGGAGTACTATCGGGAGTATAGTCGGTAGCCTTTCGGCTGGATTCTTTTTTATACCGTTTGTAGGACTTGAGATTACCCTCCTTGGCGTCGCCTGTTTCCTTGCGGTTGGCGCTGGACTCGCCGCGTGGTATCTCGGCGAAGAGACTACCGGGAGCCCTCTGCGCATACGCGCTGTGTTTACCATCGCGATTGTGACCATCATTCTCAGTGGCATCACGCTCCATAGCCCCCGACCTCACGCCTACCCGAAAGAACAAAAAACGCTCTACGAAGCCGACCATCAGTACGGACACATCCGTGTTTATGAACAGGATTTCTCACTCACGCGCCCACCGGCGCGCTTTCTCAAGCGTGAAGTCAATAGTGAATCAGCCATTTTCCAGGACAGTTATCACCACCCGTTTGTCTACGCACGTTTTTCGGATTTGTTCCCCGAACTACGTCGCAGTACCACCACTAACTTTCTTCTCCTTGGTGGGGGCGCCTATAGCATTGCGCGCTCTATCTTAGCAGCGCACCCTACCATCACCACTGACGTTGCTGAACTCGAACCGGCGTTGTTCCCCCTGGCGGTTAAGTACTTTGATCTTGGTAACCTTGACCGTCTTACCAACCACGTCGTTGATGCACGTGTATTTGTAGAGAACGCGGGTCAGCGGTACGACTACATCTTCATGGACACCTTTAACTCTGGACTCTACATTCCTGCCCACCTCACCACGATTGAGTTTTTTACATCCCTGCGCTCCCGCCTTACTGACGATGGCCTCCTGATGATCAACTTTATCGGTGCAGAGCAACTACCCGACACTAATCTCCTCGATTCTTTTACCAAAACCCTGCACACGGTCTTCCCTAACGCACGTGCGTTTAGCGAGCAACCAAACCTCCAAGGCAAGCTAAAAAACATTATTTTTATTGCTGATGCGACTGACCAGGAAATCGATGTAACCGATGTCGCCGTTTCGCTGGCTGCTGATAAGCCTGGTACGCCACTTACTGAACTAGAACTTTCTCTCACCCCGGTAGACCCCGACGCACAAATCATCTTTACCGACGACCGCTCCCCGGCTGAATATCTAGTAGCCAAGCAAATATCCGCTACCCAGTGACGCGATTACACAAAACCTCGCGCTGACAGCGCGAGGTTTTGTGTATTAAAGTTGGGGTGTGTAGATTAGAGTTCACCGGTAACTGCCACCTTTGCACCCTTTCGCTTCGAAAGCGGACTACGGACTGGTCGTTTCTTAACGTCAAAGACCAGCTCTCCCTTCTTGAGATCAACCCGTACGGTACCCCCCTGGAGCATACCCTCACCGACCATCATTGAAGCCACAGGAGTGAGAATTTTGCTCTGAATAACTCGCTTCAACGGCCGTGCTCCGAACTTCGGGTCGTAGCCTTCTTTTGCTAGATACGCAAGCACCTCGTCTGTTACCGAGAGCAAAATTTGCTTCTTTTCGAGACGCTTTTTTACATCCTCTATCTGGATACCCACGATGCTTCGGATAGTTTCAGGAGACAGGATATCAAAGACGATAATCTCATCAAGACGATTGAGGAACTCTGGGCGGAAGAAGAGCTTCAGCGAGTCCATCACCTTGTCTTTGGCCTGTGCGTACTGTGCACCCTCACCCTTATCGGTGGCAAAACCAAAGCTCGACATGCGGTCAATATGCTCGGCGCCAATGTTTGAGGTCATTACAATCACGGTGTTGCGGAAGTTTACCTTGCGCCCCTTGGCATCGGTAAGATGGCCAGAGTCGAGTACCTGGAGCAAGATGTTAAAGACTTCGGGATGGGCTTTCTCAACCTCATCAAGGAGAATTACTGAGTAGGGACGATGACGGACACGTTCAGTAATACCACCCTCCTCATGTCCAACATACCCAGGGGGCGATCCAATAATTTTTGAGACCGCATGCTTCTCCATGAACTCCGACATGTCGATGCGTACGAGAGCATTGGGGTCGTTGAACATAAATTCGGCTAGTGCACGCGACAACTCCGTCTTACCCACACCCGTTGGACCAAGGAACAGGAATGAGCCAATTGGTCGATTTGGGTCAGCAATACCAGCACGAGAACGTTTTATGGCGTCAGCAACGAGTTTTACTGCAGCATCTTGACCAACCACTTTATCACGCAGCACTTCCTCCATGCGGGCAAGTTTCTGGGCCTCAGCCTCAAGCATGCGTGAGACTGGAATACCAGTCCAACGTGCTACCACCTGAGCAATATCCTCTTCAGTCACCTCCTCTTTTAGGAGGCGGCGACTGCGCTGCAGCTTCTTTAGGCGCTTGGTCTTTTCTTCGAGTTCCTTCTCCACTGACGGAATCGTATCGTAGCGAATCTCTGCGGCACGGGTAAGGTCGGCCACTGCTTCGGCATTTTCTGCTTCAACCCGAAGTTCATCGAGCTCTTTTTTGAGCTTGCTCATCTCAGCCAGCGCATCTTTTTCATTATTCCATTTGGTCTCGATGGCAGCCGTGCGCTCACGGAGTTCACCAATCTCACGCTCAATATCGCGCATACGGTCCTTAACCTGCTT
>CALRHO010000070.1 GCA_943359405.1 Candidatus Nomurabacteria bacterium | reverse complement strand
GCACCAATTAAAAAACTGCCAAATGGCAGTTTTTTAATTGGTGCGCGATAAGTAACGCCCCTGCGGGCGTTACGTCAGGACTCGAAGCTCCGCAGCGTGTGTTTTGCGACCACAAGGAGCAAAACACGCAAGGAGCCGACCAAGAACGCGAGTCTCTTTTATGAACGTAGTGAAATAAAAGAGCCGCGACTCTGGGTCGAGTCCATGCGCGGATAAAATCTGTAAGATTCGCGAGCACTTAGTAGATTTCGAACGTAGTGAAGAAATATACTTAGTGACTGGTGACCACTAAAACAATCACTTACATAGAATCAACGTGAACGTTGATTCTACTTAGTAACCGGTAACCGAGTCCGATGAGTAGACAGAATTTGTAAGATTCGCGAGTACTTAGTAAGTTTGGAGCAAAGTAAACAAAAGAGCCGCGATTCTGGGTCGAGTCCAACTTTTAGTCTCTTAAATTTGGAACGTAGCGAACTCTAATACAGGCCGTGTCATATACCCTGGACTGCTTAGCTACCCTCGCAAAGACGCCGCTATGCCACCCTACCTAACAGACTCTCCCCCTTGACCCCCACCCTATTTCAGTTACGCTACTCTCCATGCATATTCTCTCAATAGAAACGAGCTGCGACGAAACGGCTGTAAGTATCCTCGAAGCCACGGGTGACTTTCCCCTTGCCACCTACCGGGTACTAGGCAACGGCCTCTGGTCACAAATTGATATCCACCGCGAGTACGGCGGAGTCTTCCCGACCCTCGCCAAGCGTGAGCACATCGCCACCATCGTCCCCATGCTTGAAAAGGCCCTTACTGAGGCCGGACTTCCTGCAACCACCCATGAAGCAGCCGTCGACAAAGAAACGCTGACCACTATCCTCAACCGCGAAGATTCCTTGGCCGACCACCTCTGGAGCTTCCACGAGCGACACGGTATTCCACCAATTGATGCCATCGCGGTAACGAGCGGCCCCGGCCTCGAGCCAGCCTTATGGGTAGGTGTCAATTTTGCCAAGGCCCTCTCTGCCCTCTGGAACGTACCGGTCGTAGCCGTCAATCATATGGAAGGACATGTGCTGGCCTCAGTTTTTGATGGTACTCACCTCGCTCCACTTACCTTTCCCACCATCGCACTCCTCGCCTCTGGCGGTCACACCGAACTGGTCCTGATGAAGTCATGGGGAGAGTACGAACTTATTGGCAAGACTCGTGACGACGCCGTTGGCGAGGCCTTTGACAAGGTCGCCAGACTCCTTGGCCTCCCGTACCCTGGCGGCCCCGAGATTAGCCGTCGTGCCGCACAAGCGCGAGAGCAAAATCTCCCGCCATACATTGACCTCCCCCGCCCGATGCTCAACTCTGGCGACCTGGATTTTTCCTTCTCTGGACTCAAGACCGCCGTACGCTACGCAGTAGCTGATAAGACCCTGACCCCAGACGAGACCAGTGCGCTCGCACGAGATTTTGAAGACGCGGCTATCGAGGTACTGGTAAAAAAACTTGCGACCGCCATCGAGAACCACGGCGCGCAATCAGTCATTCTCGGCGGCGGTGTAGCAGCGAACCGCCGCCTGCGGGAGAGCGTGGCTGCCCTCGGCACCAGCCTCCACTTTCCTGACCTTCATATCTATCTGCCGGAGGTGAGTCTCTCCACCGACAACAGTGTCATGATCGCGCTCGCCGGCCATGCCCGTCTCTATACCGCCATGACCCCAGCCGTCGCCCGGGATTTACGCGCCGACGGCAACCGCCGCCTTACCTAATACAGCCTTTGGAGTAACGCTCGTTTGTGGTACGATGCGTTTTTACTATTAGGCGTATTTCACATGAGCGACACCACCAACCAGAGCGGTCAGCAGCCAACCATTCCTGAGGTTTTTCTGAAGCCCTATGACCCCGGTGCGCACGAGGACCGCATCTACGCACTCTGGGAGGAGCGTGGCTATTTCAATCCCGATGTCTGTATTGAAGCCGGTGTCGCCGCGCCCGACGCCCCTACCTTCTCCATCGTACTGCCGCCACCCAACGTCACTGGTACCCTCCACATGGGTCATGCCGCCATGCTGGCGGTTGAGGATATTCTGGTGCGTCACGCCCGTATGCAAGGCAAGCGCACACTCTGGATTCCGGGTACCGACTCCGCCGCCATTGCCACGCAGTCTAAGGTCGAGAGTGAACTCTATAAGAAAGAGGGCAAAACCCGGCACGACCTTGGCCGCAAGGAGTTCCTCAAACTTGTACACGCCTTTGCCGAAGACAGCAAAAACACCATCATTGGTCAGACCAAAAAGATGGGCTCCTCTCTTGACTGGTCACGGTACGCCTTCACGCTCGACGACACCCGCTACCACGCGGTGATGACCGCCTTCAAGCGCATGTACGACGCGGGCATTATTTACCGTGGTGCACGGATTGTGAACTGGGACCCCAAGATGCAGACGACCGTGTCTGACGACGAAATTGAGCACGTCGAGCAAACCGACCAATTCTACTACCTGCAGTATGGTCCATTTGTGATTGGTACCGCCCGACCCGAAACGAAGTTTGGTGATAAATACGTAGTCATGCACCCGGCTGATGAGCGCTATCAGGACTACACGCACGGGCAGCAGATTGAACTCGAGTGGATAAATGGCCCCATCACCGCCACTATCATCAAGGACGAGTCTATTGATATGGAATTTGGTACCGGTGTCATGACCATCACCCCCTGGCACGACGCCACCGACTTTGATATTGCCGAACGCCACCACCTTGATAAGGAGCAGATCATCGACGAGCGCGGCATCCTCCTCCCGATTGCTGGTGAATTTGCCGGGATGCATATCAAAAAGGCACGTGCAGCCATCATCGAGAAGCTCCAAGAAAAAGGACTCGTGACCAAGATTGAGGAGAATTACGTCCACAATGTCGCCACCAACAGTCGTGGGGGCGGTACTATCGAACCACAGATTAAGGAGCAGTGGTTTATTGACGTAAACAAGGAATTCGCGATGCCACACTCAAACATTGAAGGCATCACACCAGGAGATCGCGTGACACTAAAAAAACTAATGCGCCAAGTGGTTGACAACGGCAGCCTCACCATGCACCCCGAACGCTTTCAGCGAATCTACTACCACTGGGTAGAGAATCTACATGACTGGTGTATCAGCCGCCAAATTTGGTACGGGCACCGTATCCCCGTTTGGTACAAGGACGGCAAAGTGTACTGTGATGTTACCCCACCAAGCGGCGACGGCTGGGTACAAGACCCCGACACTCTTGATACCTGGTTCTCCTCTGGTCTCTGGACCTTCTCGACCCTGGGTTGGCCGGAGGCTACCCCTGACCTCAAAACCTACCACCCTACTTCTGTACTTGAGACTGGTTATGATATTTTGCCGTTTTGGGTAGCACGAATGATACTCATGAGTAGTTTCTTATTGGGCGAAAAACCATTTACCTCGGTATACTTCCACGGCCTCG
>CALRHO010000069.1 GCA_943359405.1 Candidatus Nomurabacteria bacterium | reverse complement strand
GGTGATTGCCCGGGAGGTGCCTGGCCTTACGTACACTGACCGCGATACGCGTGATCAGTTGCTCGTACCCTTTACCGAAGATATTTTTCGGGTGCTCTACAAGCGCTGGCTACCATCGTGAACGACAGTTGCATTTTTGCGTCATTTGTTTCATAGTGAATTTTAGGAACAACAATTGGAGGTCAGTATGAAAGATTGGCGGCGTCAAGCTTTTGACCCTAACCAGGTCAAAACACCAACACCACCGTCACCGTCGGTCCGTCCGTTGGGCGCAGGTACGCCCAGATCCATTGATATGTGCTCCTGTAATCGAGGACCACAGTGCGTAAAGATCCCTGGGCACACTGAGTTTCAGTGTGCAACGTGCGCACTTGAGCATCAGCGGGGTAAATCTACGTAACCCCGCCGGCCAGGATAAATCCTGGCCGGCTACTTTTTCCTACGAGCGGTAGTGCGTGTATACTAGGCAGGTAAACAATCAGTATGCGAGCCGTTACCTCTGATCAGACCGCTACCTTCACCGCCGCCTTTAAAGAAGCTGATATTCGCGGTGTGTACCCGACGGAGATTAATGATGAGCTCACCTACCTGATTGCACGAGCATTTGTCGAGCGGTCGGGTTATAAAAAAATCGTCGTCGGGCGCGACATGCGCGCGTCTTCTCCGGCGCTTCGCGATGCGTTTGTGCAGGGTGCGACTGATGCCGGTGCACAGGTGCTGGATATCGGCCTTACCACCACGCCCATGCTCTACTTCGCGAGTGCAACACGAAAGCTCCCGGGTGTCATGATTACCGCCTCCCATAGTCCCAAGGATCACAACGGGCTTAAGCTCGTCTCGGTGGGGGCAGTGCCCCTCACGGAACGAACGGGTCTTGGTGATATCTGTCGGCGGATCGTGCGCAGTCGGTTTTTACCCGACGCCAAGCGACGAGGTGTCGTGCAGGTAAAGGACATCAACCCAGCTTTTATGCGCTTTATGCGACCTCACCTGGCACCTCCCCGGGGCGGGGCGGCGATGCTGCGGGTGGTGGTTGATTGTGGTAATGGTATGGGGTCACTGCTGTTGCCTATACTAGGTGACGCTGGACTTATGGTGACGCCGCTCTTTCCTGAGCTCGATGGGACATTTCCTCATCGTGGTTCTAATCCCACGGTGCCCAAAAACCAAAAAGCCATCAGCACGACTCTAAAGACTGGCGATTATGACTTCGGTATTGCGTTTGATGGAGATGCTGATCGGATTGCCTTCTTTGATGAACGTGGTCGGTACATAAATAGTGCGGCCATTGGTGCGCTTCTGACCGAACGACTACTCCCACTGCACCCAAAGGCGGTTTGTGTAGGGACGGTACTGACGGCGCGTGCCTACAAGGAGGCAGTCGTGGCACACGGGGGTCGGTTTGTGCGGGCGCGAGTTGGTCACTCGTATGTTAAGGAGGCAATGCGTGCGCAGTCTGCGCTTATTGGCTGTGAGCACTCGGGACACTTTTTCTTCAGAGATTTTTTTGGGGTTGATTCGGTTCTCATGACGCTTGGTATCGTGATGGCGGCGTACCGCACTGCCGGGGTAGCATTTTCCGCTCTCGTTTCACCATACACCACGCGTTACCAAACTGAAGATTTAATGGTGGCAGTGGCTGACAGGCAAGCGGCAATGACGGTGCTGGGAAAGTATCTACAGACACTGAAGCCAAAAGTAATGACAGAGTTTGATGGCTATCAGGCTGATTATGGTGAGGCCTGGGTCGTGGTTAAGCCATCGGTTACCGAGCTGGCGATAAACATCATCGCTGAGGGAGAAACCAAGGCAGCAGCACGTATGCTTCGCGACCAGGTACTTGCGCAGGCCCGGTCGCTCGCGTAAGGTAGCCAGTGTATGAAGCGTTTTACGAAGAAACAGCGACCGGTAGGCCAGTCACTGCCGCGCCGCCCACGTCAACCCCGGGCGGTGGTTGAGTATATTTATGGCAAGCATGCCGTCCTTGAGGCGGCGACACAACGTCCCGAGGTGATTCGAGAAATCCACATTGCTCCTGGCTTTACGGATAGCGCCTACCTTGATGCGCTCCTCTCCGTTGCTCCCGTATCACCAAAGGGGCTTAATCCTAAAAATCCTCCGCGGGGTATTTCGAGTAATGCTCCACACCAGGGAGTAGTGGCTGGTATTGTCCCAGAGCGACTGTCGGTACCATACGCTGATTTTATTGCCACGGTGACGCCGGGAGCGGGTACGGCACTGTTGGTCCTTGGTGAGGTACAGGATCCTCATAATGTTGGTGCAGTGATTCGCAGTGCTGCTGCCTTTGGGTTTGCGGGTGTACTCATTCCTCCCCATAATCAAGCACCTATCACGGGTACGGTAGTGAAGGTGTCAGCGGGTATGGCTTTTCGTATCCCGCTGGTAGCGATTGGTAACGTAAATACCACACTCCGAGACCTCAAAGATCGCGGTTTCTGGATCTATGGCCTTGAAGGTGGTGGTACGGCTCGTAGTACCACTGAGCAATTCACGCACCCGGTGGCTTTTGTGTTGGGTAACGAAGGGGAGGGGCTTCGAGAGAAAACTCGAGAACTCTGTGATGAATGTATTGCTATCCCGATTCACCCCCGCTGTGAGTCGCTTAATGCGGCAGCGGCAGCAGCAGTGGTAATGGCCAGTTGGAGTGCACAACATCCCGAGGCACTCGCCTAATGGGTGCCTTATGTTGTAGAATAGCAGCACGATTTCTCGTGAGGCCGCGCTTTCACGTGAACGTGCACTACTCAACCTAAGTTTTTTCTATGACAGATCAGCAAGACGTTACCACCAACACCGATTCCACTGCAGCTGAAGTCGTGTCGTCAGTAGCCCAGACTGAAGGAGCAGCGGCCGTGGCCACCAAATCAGCGATTACGATTAATCGCCAAGCGATGTGGTATCTGCTCGCCTTTGTGCTCGTTGCTCTTATGGGTATCGGACTGTGGTTTATGCTCGAACGAGATGGTCGAGTCCAGACAACTGTCTTTAGTGGCGTTACTGAATTCTTTAAGGCAAGCCAGGCGGCGGCGGTTGTTAATGGTGCCGAAATTTCTGTGCTTGACTTTGAGTCCACGCTCCAGCAACTAACCAAAAACACTGATCAACAGGGTGTAGACCCCACCGATGAAACGGTGGCGGCTGATCTCCGCAATCAGGCAATCGAGTCTCTGGTAAACACCGAGCTGTTGAAGCAAGCAGCCCTGGCAGCAAATATAGAAGCGAGTGATGCTGATGTTGAAGCACGCTACCAGCAGATAGCCGAGTCTCTGGGTGGTGCCGATGCCCTTGTGGCCCGCATGGAGGAGTTTGGTGTTACTGAAGAAATGCTGCGTCGAGACATTCGAAACGATATTCTTATTCAAAAGCATATCGATACCGCCGTTGATGTCTCGAGTGCGACGGTCTCAGAAGATGAAATTAAAGGTTTCTATGATCAGGTAGCGAGCAGTAACCAAGGGGCCGTACCGCCTCTTGACGAGGTGCGAAGTCAGATTGAAGAAAATCTACGCTTCCAAAAACAGCAGGAGCTTGTTGGTGCGTATGTAGAAGACTTGCGCTCTCAGGCTACTATCGAGATTAAGATATAAGACTAAGTAAACGCAAACGACGCACTGACCCACAGGGTCAGTGCGTC
>CALRHO010000068.1 GCA_943359405.1 Candidatus Nomurabacteria bacterium | reverse complement strand
GTAGGGGAAGGCGACCTCGTGATCATCACCGATGGTCCGTTTAAGGATCTCGAAGGAAAGGTGGGTGGTGTTGATGAAAGGAGCGGCAAGGTTAAGGTTTTGGTTGCTATGTTTGGCCGGGAGACACCGGTCGAACTCGACTTCCTCCAGATCAAGAGAGTGTAATTTTAGTGCATCTGCTTCGTTGGGCTGCGGAAAATACTTTTCACCGTACCGCAAAGTACGCCTCAAAGTATTTTCCTGGCCCGCCTCGCATCTGCACCAAAATTCCACCTCTTAAATACGTAGCCGATGTTGCCGAAAACAGAGCGCCAGCTGGACACACTCATCCCACGCGCGCTCTTTTTGCCTAGACTTCTTGTTCTTCATCCGATTTCTACCTTTTAACGTTGTGGTTAAACCAAAACGGAACATGACCCAACCGGACCATGTCCTGTTGGGTCATTTGGTGTCATCGCTGGATGGCTGGTCGAGCACGGCACTTGTTTGCGGGTAGCTGCCCTGCTGCAGTGCCTGAGCGATAGCTATTCCTTCGGGGTGCCGCTTCCTGGTCGGGAATTCCGCCGCTAGTTTCCGCTGCCGCTCCGCAGCCACAAGGAGCAAGATCTCTTTTAGGGTTGCTGCCATTGGTACCTCCTCTTCTCGCATAACCCTAGCACGGCTGTGGTTGGTTGCAAAACCCTGATTTTCTTGTAAATCCGCGGGCTTCAAAGAGGGAGGGGACGTGTGTCTCTCCGCAGGCCCCATTGCTCTCTGGTAGTGATGCAATTCAGTGAGTTGTTTTTCCTGTGAGAGTGCGCCCCACCATTTCTGCATCTCCGGTTCGGTTCTCGAAGCCAATCTTTTCCAGTCCCTCCGCGTTTTTTCCCAACCACGTTTGACCAGTTTCATCCGTAGCGAATACGAGCGTTAAGTCGCCCTCAGCTACCTCGGTAAACCAAGGCTTGTACTTCTTGGACGCAAGCGCGCGTCGTTCGCGCCGTGTAAGGCGTGTGGGGATTGTAGCTCGAAGGGCAGTGGAGATTTCCTTAGGAACTTTTCTGAAGTTTCGCTCCTGTAAGGCGTTACTGTACGGGCTTGGTCTTTTCGTCATCAACCGTCTCCTTTCCTTTCGCAATCATAGCATGATAGACGTAGTTGCAAAACCATGATTTTCTTGTACAATACGCAGGCTTCAAAGACGGGAGGGGTGGCTATGGAACGCCCTAACCACAATTCAACAATAAACACACATGGCAAAGAAACTCGTAAAGAAAATCAAGGTTCAGGCCACTGGCGGTAAGGCTACCCCAGCCCCACCACTCGGTCCGGTACTCGGTCAGGCCGGTATCAACATCGGTGAGTTCGTCAACCAGTTTAACAACGAGACGCGTGACCGTATGGGCGAGGTAGTACCGGTTGAGCTCTCAGTCTATGATGATCGTAGCTTTACCTTCATCACCAAGGTCAGTCCTGCCTCACGCCTTATTCTCAAGAAGATGAATAAGGACAAGGGTTCGGGCAAGAATGTCGCTTCAAAGATTGGCACTATCACCCGCGCGCAGATTCGCGAGATTGCCGAGATGAAGATGGTCGACATGAACGCCGCTTCAGTCGAGGCTGCCATGAAGACCGTTGAGGGTACCTGCCGCTCGATGGGCGTAACGGTGGTTGATTAAGGTCAGACACTCAGAACAACAAAAACCCATGCACGCTGTGCGTGGGTTTTTTGTTGCATGATATCAAGAAAGTATGTAGGCTTTACCTTGGCATGTTCAAAGAGGGGGATACATGACTGCACGTTTGACTGTCGGTACCGTAGTGGTCCGACTGACTCCTTGGGGGCCTGTTTTTGCGGCCCATTTCCACCCACGGTGTCGCCTTGATGGTGAGTTGCGACTCACCACCGCTGGGGGAGGCATCGAGCAAAATGAGCCTGTCCACCAGGCTGCTAAGCGGGAGGTGTATGAAGAGTATGGCCCCAGCTGTACAGACGGAAAGCCTCTTTGCATAGAAGCGCAACCGCTCGGGCCTGATCCTATGAATAATGGCCATAAGACTTACCTCTGGTGCTTGGTAGTGCTTCCGACGCCAACCATCATCATTCCTAACCCGGCCGAAGTCTATGCTCCGGGGTGGTATGGGGGCAGGGGTGGTCTCGACCACATGCTAAGCCTCATGAGTATGGCTAAGCGGGAAATGTTCCGCTCGGCGCTCAGAGAGGCGTTGCGTGATCCGCGGTTGCGCCCGTACGCGGGCCTGCTGCAATAAATGGATGGTACTTTACCATCGAAATGGCGGGCCCTCCGGGACCCGCCGCTTTCGTACCAGGGGACCAGGCGATATAATGTCTGTCATGAGAACTTTATATGTCGGCTGCGCACTCCGAGGGGCGCCTGCTGAGTTTGTAGCCAGTGTCGAAGCGCTAAAAAGGGAACTCGAGCAATACTTTGAAGTTTTGCATTTTGTTGGTCTTTCTCCGACCGCCAGTGCTCGAGAAATATACAAGACTGATATCGACCACGCGACTAAGGCTGACCTTATGCTTGCTATTGCAGACCAGCCATCAACGGGGCTGGGCATGGAAATCGCCAAGCGTACAGAGCTAGGTAAACCGACAATTATTGCCTACCACCAAACAAAAAAGATCAGTGCTATGGTACTTGGTATAAAACAACCGTTTGATAATGTTGAAATTATTCCCTACGAAAGTCATGAAGAGGTGTTAGAGTACATGAAAGACCTTCTGCCCCGTAGCCATGTTTCTTTCCGACACTGATATTAAAAAGGGGGTAGCGAGCGGAGCGATTATCATCGAGCCTTTTGATGAGAAGCAGCTCCAGGTTGCCAGTTACGATGTTGCCCTGGGGAACGAGTTTGAGGTGGTGGATCGTCATCAGATTGAGGCCTCGGACCCAGCTATGAAAATTTTTCCGACCACTCGTAAACTGCGAGTCGAAGATGGTGAGACGTTCGTGCTGCATCCTGGCGAGAATGTGCTCGCCAAGCAAAAGGAGTTTATTGGCGTTGATAACGAGCACCTGATTCTCCTCTCTGGAAAGAGTAGTCTCGCCCGCATTGGGCTCGTGGTTCATAACACCGCTATGCTGTTTAATCCAGGACACAAATTCTTTCCTACCTTTGAGCTCGTCAATGTGAGCAATATTCCCATTATCCTTCGACCGGGCATGATGGTGGCGCAGCTCCTGTTTGCTCGCCTCACCTCACCGACGAGCCAAAGCTACGCCGAGACCGGTCGCTACGACAGCGAAAACTCTAACCACTTCGCAGCCCCAAAAGAATAAAAATCAGCGCATCCCGATGGGGATGCGCTGATTTTATGAGACTACGGGTTACCGATCGATACGGACAATATCATTCTCTCCGCGCTTTACATTAAACCGTCCGGGGTCTGTATCGAGATGGAGGGTAAGACCAAGGTCAGCGTAGGTGTCGGTAAGGATACGAGCCATTTCTCCGGCGCGGGTTGCGAGGGTGGGGTGGACGAGGCTCGTGGCGCGCAGTTCCACCAGGTAGGTGAGAGCGGGCAAGTCACCAGAAAGACGGTTGCTTATGAGGAGGCCCATCGGCAGATAGTACTGACGGACAGCAACGTCGCTGGTGAGGCTTGTGGCAGCAGCAAGTTGCGCGGCAATCAGTGCTTCGGCTTCGGTGCGTAGGGTAGGGGTGAGTTCCTC
>CALRHO010000067.1 GCA_943359405.1 Candidatus Nomurabacteria bacterium | reverse complement strand
TCTTTGAGCCACTTGTTACGGCAATTGTCATCAACTCGCTCACAGGGGCCAAATGAGGACACTTCGGTTTTGATACCAGCAAACTCAAGAATACCGTACTGAATTTCGTTGGTGTAGTCACCAAACAACCACCACATTTTGAAAGGAGAATGGGAGCCAGAGAGAATGATGACCCGCCCCGTTTTGCCCTTAAGGTGCTGGTCAATGCGCTTGGTCTCTTTATTAAAGTTGAAAGCAAACCCAGGGAGCCAGAAACGATCGAAAAGACCCTTAAGGATGGCTGGCATCGTGCACCACCAGTTAGGATAAACAATAACAATATGATCAGCCCAGCGAAAACTGTCTTGGAGGTTACGCAGATCGTCCTCCAGTGGCTGGATTTCCTTGTAGCCCTTGTGGAGGATTGGATCAAAGTGCAGTTCGCCAATATTGTACCGGCGGACTTCATGGCCAGCGTCCTGTGCACCAACTTGGTAGTGGTCAGCCACATTACCAGAGTAAGACTCTTTGTCAGGGTGACCACACAGCACCACTATCTTTTTGGGGGATACCATATGACGATTAGTATACGGGATGCAGTCACACCACAGGTGTCGCTACTGTGTAAAAACATTCGCACGCGATGCGGACGTCAGAATCGACATGTAAATCCTGGCAACAGCAAGTTGCTTTTGTTTGTGGTGGCAACGGCCCCGCCACAGCTCATTGTTATCCAATCAAGCTCGGGGCAAAGTCCATGATTGAGACGAGATAGACAAGTAAGGCACCCCTCACTCCCTGTCTTAACCGCTGCCTGTTCCGTGTAGGTGTACTAGCCGCGGATGCTGCCGTCGGGATTGAATTGACCCTGGGTACCCATTTGCATCTTCATGAGCTTTTCCTTCATCTCGGGGGTCATGGCGCCCATGATCTCCTTCTGGTACTTGGGGAGCACCTTCATAGCGGCGGCCATCTGGTTGTTGCCGTTCTTCTTGAGCTCCTCCTGCATCTCCTTGGCAATTTTCTCAAACAACGCAGGGTCCTTCTCGAGCATGGTGAGAATCAGTTGCTGCTGGTCAGCGGGTACATTCTTCATTTGTGACTGCACGACTTTTTTCAGTGCAAATTGTTTCAATTTTCCAAACATAGTAGCCGGCATTGTAGCATGGAGGTACTCACCTGCACCCCAGAAATAATCTAGACGAGTCTGCGTACTAATGTTATAAACAAATATTATAATAATAAGAATTTCTATGGGGTTTGTAGCTGCGCTCTATAAGCGATATGGCATGTGGAAAGTTGGTGTCAGCACGGTCGCGCTCATTATTGTTGGTATCACTTTTCTCGTACTAATATTGCGTGGAGGTACAGAGGTGGTGGAGACTGGCGATGAGCCACTTTCAGTGACCACGGCGCCGATTGCGGCACTGTCTGGTGATGATAGCCGTACATTTGTTGGGACGGTCGTTGCGGTTAGTCAAGCCAAGTTACAAACCGAAACTTCTGGGCGAGTAACTGCCTTGCCTGTTACTATCGGCCAGCGGGTCGCCGCTGGTAGTATTATTGCGCAGCTTGAAAATACGAGTGAGCGCGCCGCTCTGACTCAAGCGGAGGGTGCTTACGAAGCGGCTCGGGCAAGTGCAATCCAGAGTGATAGTGGTACTCGTGATGCTCAGACTGCCCTCACGAGCGCCCAGAATAGCGCTCTCACCACCATGCGGAACGCTTACACCTCTGCGAACAGCGTATTGGTCACAAACATTGATCCATTCTTTTCCTCACCCCAGAGTGCCATTCCTGGTTTGCGGGTTACGGGACCGACCTCATATCTCAACACTGAGCGCGTCGCCTTCCAGACGCTGCTACCTTTGTGGCAGCAGGCTATCTCCAGTGCTACTACCGAAAGTGATCTTACGACCCTTCTGGTGATGTCCGAGGGAGACACTGAACGAGTGATTGCAGTCCTCGATGCACTTATAGATGTGACGACGTCTCGCAGTGACGATACGTTAAATGGTCAGCGTCTTGGCGACCTCACCGCTAGTTTACTGGCAGCCCGGACGACGCTTGATGGAACGGTTAGTGCGCTACAGTCAGCCGCCAGCAGTATTGCCGAAGCGCGCGAGTCACTGGCACGTGCCGAGGTCAGTGGTACCAATGCTAATGTTTCGCTTGCCAACGCTCAGGTCAAGCAGGCACTTGGTGCGCTCCAAGCAGCCCAGGCTGCCTATGCAAAGACGATCGTACGCAGTCCGATTGCGGGTACGGTCAATGCGCTACAAGTAAAGATTGGTGACACGGTCGGTCAGGGTACTGCTGTGGCTGAGGTAGTCAATGACAGCGCGTATGAGTTGTCATTCTTTGTGACCGAGTCAGAGCGGGCAGCTATGAACATCGGGGACGTGGTACAGGTTGATGGTACAGCGACAGGTACGATTACTTCGATTGCGCCAGCACTTGATCCACGAACTCAGAAGATCGAAGTGAAAGTTGCACTGGAAGCTACTAACCGACTCTCGGGAAGTACGGCGGTGGTCAGTCTGACTTCTACTGCCACAACTTGGTCTTCAAGCCTCTTTGTACCGCTGACTGCTATCGCTTTTTCGGTCGACGGTGGTGCCCTCCTCACCGTTACGGATGGCAAAGTTGCAGCCTTGCCGGTGACACTTGGTGAAATACGAGGCTCTCGAGTCGCGATTAGTGGCGAGGTTACACCCGAGACGGTCATCATCATAGATGCTCGTGGACTGATTGTTGGCCAGCAGGTATCGGTAACCCAGTAGAGCTATGTGGGAATTTTTCATAACCAAAAGCCGCTTCACCTATTTGGTGATGGGAGCACTAACGGCAGCTGGCTTGTATGCGCTCCTAGCTATCCCGCGCGAGTCCTCACCCGAGGTACAGATACCGATTGGTGTGGTGAGTACGGTGCTGCCCGGTGCTTCGGCAATTGAGGTTGAAGCGCTTATTACCAGTGAACTTGAACGAGGTCTTATCGGCTCACTCGACAACGTTGTTGAAGTAACCTCGGTATCCCGTGAGGGGGTGTCTGTGGTCACGGTTGAGTTTTCTGCTCGTGCTGATATTGATGCATCAATCAATAAACTTAAGGATAAGGTTGACCTGATTAAGCCTGACCTCCCGGTTGATGCTGAAGATCCAGTGGTGACCGAGGTCAACTTTGTTGATCAACCGATCATGACATTCGCGGTCTCTGGCGACGCTTCACCACGGGCTTTTCTTGAACTCGCCGAGGAGTTGGAGCGTCGTATCGAATCCCTCCCCGGAATTTCTCGCTTGGAATATAGTGGCGTTGGCGAACGTATGCTCTCGGTAGTCGTCGAGCCGACGGCACTTGCACGGTATGACCTGTCGCTGCGCGATGTGACAAGTGCTCTGCGGAGTGCGAACACTGCGTTTCCGATTGGTGCCATAGAGAACGATGGTGTGCTCTACAACATCACCTTCACTGGGAAGCCTGAAGCGGTTGCCGACATAGAAGGTGTTGCGATTACAACCCGCGGCGGTCAACCGGTCTACGTACGTGACGTAGCAACGGTGCGCGATGAAATAAAAGAAGCACCAGCCTTCTCCCGGCTCTCCATTACCGGTGCGCCGTCTGCAGATGCACTTTCGTTCAATGTCTATAAGCAGCGTGGTGGTGATATTACCCAAATCACCGCTCGGGTGAATGACTTACTTACGGAGCTAAGTGCAGAGGGTGGTCTGTTGGCCTCATTTAAACACGAGACTATTCTTGACGCAGGTGAGGATATTCGCACTGACCTCTACAACCTCACTACGTCTGGTATCCAAACCGTGATTCTGGTCGTACTTATTCTCATGGTGGCGATCGGTTGGCGTGA
>CALRHO010000066.1 GCA_943359405.1 Candidatus Nomurabacteria bacterium | reverse complement strand
GTGGGAATCACGACGTCAACGATAGTGTCGGTTTGAGGCTTACGGTGAGCTGAAAAGCCCACACGTCGCCATCGTCGGATGCGAAGTAGTATGTAAGCAACTAAACGGCGCATTCGCCCCGGCCCCTCTAATCGGGCAACGATATCATCTTTTGCACCGATTAATCCAAGAGTAAGAATTCGTAACGGTGAGTCAATTGTGAATAATGATCGAAGTCGTGCTTTTGTACGTAACCAGTATCCGAGCAGACTGTTTCGGGGTATTGGTGTATTAAATGGAACGGGGGCCTCTAGCTGGCTGTGTCCATAGCGACGCTCGGCCTTGGGTAGAAATACCAGATCCTTGGCACTGATTTCTGCCATGAGATTACGAGTAAAGTCACGAACGTGATAATTTCTTATCAGTCCCTGAATTTCTGGGGTAAAGAGATGGAGGTGTTCAAAGAGTATTCGTTGCGTGTTGCTGTTGTTTCGTCCTGCATCGTACTCGCGCAGATAGTAGGAGTGGTTGTGGTGAATGCGGTGTAGGTACGTAGTGTTGGGGCAGGTGTAGGCGGTCAGTCCAGCCGCTAAAAAGCGCCAGGCAAATCCCTGGGTATCAAACCCGTGGTGGGTAGGGTAGCCGCCGGCTTTTATAAAAGCGGCCTTGGTACACATAAATACCGAGTAAAGTGAGCACCACTGCCCGTCACGTTGCAGTAGTTGCTCAAGCGGGATAGGATTGTCGGTAATCGTAAAGTTGGTAGTGTAAGCGATGTTAGTTGGGTCGCTACCGATGAATTTGTGCGAAACAGCTACCCCAACTCCGTCGGCTGCTTTGGTGGTTAGAAAGTCGTAGAGCCGGCGTAGTGTCCCAGGTGGTAGGAGGTCATCGCTGTCGAGGCAAAAGAGGACTGGCGCGAGGGCAGCCGCTGCCGCTGTGTTGCGAGTGGCACCACCACCGCGATTTTGCTCGTGTCGTAGCGAGCGAAGATTTCTGTAACGCGCTGCTAGGGTGCTAATGACGACCGGTGTTTGGTCGACAGAGCAGTCGTCAACCAAAACCATCTCAAATTCGTCAGCAGTGAAGCCTTGATCAAAACAACTGAGAACGGCCGCCTCCAAGGTCTCGGCGCAGTTGAAACAGGGAATAATGATTGAAAGTTTTGGCATATCATCGCTCGGGGTGGGTAGCAGCATCGGCTCGGCACATAATAGCAACGGTTTCTAGAAAAGGGGTGGTCGCTTCCCAGTGGAGTACGCGCTTAATTTTTTGAGGGTCTCCGATGAGGGTGTGCGGTTCGGTGGGTCGAAAGTACTGTGGGTCAATGACCACCCGCGTGGTCCCGTGTTGGTCCACTGCCTGCATAGTAGTACCCGCTCCAGACCAAAAAAGTGACAGGCCGAATTCAAGCGCGGCGGCGGTAATAAAGTCCTGTACGGTGTGGGTGACGCCGGTAGCGACGACAAAATCATCCGGCTCATGGTGCCTCGCAATGCGCCAGAGCGCTTCTACATAGTCGGGTGCATAGCCCCAGTCCCGTACGGCGTGTACGTTGCCAATACTGAGGTGGGACTCAATTCCGCGAGCAATGTTGGCAAAGGTGTACGAGATTTTACGGGTAACAAACTGGCGGCTGCGCCGCGGCGACTCGTGGTTGTACATGATGGCACAGGCAATAAAGAAACCCTGCTGCCGGTATTCGTGGCAAAGCTCTTGGGCTCGTACTTTAGCTACCGCGTAGGGGTTCTTGGGGGCAAAAGGAGTGGTTTCTGATTGTGGGGCCGGGGCATCGCCAAACATCTCGCTGGAGGAGGCCTGTACAAAGCGCACCGTCGGAACGAGCCGGGTGGCGACAGCGAGTAGATTCTTGACTGCGGTGTAGTTGGTCTCGGTAGTCTCCTCAGCACAATGAAACGAGAGGCCAATATTCGACTGCGAGGCCAGATTGTAAATTTCGTGAGGTAGACACTCGGTAAGAACGCGCTCCCATAGTGACGCATCCCGAATATCACCATAGTGAAGGGTGAGACTTCCGGATAAACGGAGCGACTCAATTGCTGGTGGTAGTTCGCGACTACTGCGGCGCACAAGCCCATGAACCGCGTAGCCTTTTTGCGCAAGCAACTCAGCCAGGTAGGAACCGTCCTGACCAGTGATGCCGGTTATGAGTGCTCGGCGCTGCTCGCTCATGGACGTCGCTTAAAGACCGCAAACCCTACGCTGTGGGGAGGAGTGAGGAGCACCATCTGTTCCCAGTGCGCATCACCTAAAACTACTGGCTTAATCGCCGCGGTTTTTTCGGTGTTCCAGTCATGGAACATGATGATGCTGCCGGCCTTAAAGTACGGTTCGAAGTAGCGGTACTGTAGGAGCGTTTCAGCGCCATCTTCGGCTCCGTCAAAAAACACCGCGTCCACTTTCTTGTCAGCCAGGATAAACTGATCAAAAGCGCTTGGTGTGCTGGCGAAGACAAATTTTATGTGTGCGGCTTGTTCGGGTAATTTTTGTTCATAGTAGTTTTTACCCTTGGTAAAGTAGTGCTCATTATTCTCCATAGTAACGAGCGTTCCAGTACCAATCTCTGTGAATGCTTTTGAGAGGAAGAAGGTACTGCCGCCACCGGTGAAGGTACCAATCTCAAAGCACTGTCGCGGCCGCTCGCGGATAATGGTTTCGTAGAGTGCTTGGCGCTCGGCACGGTACATCTGTCCCCAGAGACCAAGTGTTCCTTCAAAGAAAAAGCGCTGCTGTTTATTCCAAAAGGGTCGAATGAAGAGCCAGTACAACACCATCTCGCCCGGGGTTAGGGTATGAAAGTTGTGATGCAGTTTATGGCGAAACTGGCGAGTGATTGGTGGTTGAAGCAGTAGGCGCAAGAAGGTTTTCATAAGATGGTATAAAACGTTTGTTGATTAACGAGGCGTTCCTGCCCGCGCCTCCTGCTGACTACCTAAGATACGCTTGCGCCAGTAGTGCATGTCGAGTGCTTCAAAGGATGCCTGCTTCATCATTGCGTCGTACCGAGTGGCCAGGGTTGCTTCCGTCTGCTGCTCAAGCTCCGACCAATCATCCACAATCCAAAGTGGCAAACCAAGCGCTACACAGGCTTCCGCGTCGACCGTGCGCTTGACAATGGGAATGGTGCGTAGGTAGAGGGCTTCCCAGGTGCGGTGACTGCCAAGGGTGTTACCCGCTGGTGACACGGTAAAAGCATACGAAGCCAAAATCTTCTTGTACGACCAGTAGGGCACGAAGGTGGATATGGTTTCAAGGAGCGGGTGGGTTTTGAAGTAGGTTAGGGCGGGACCACGCTCCGGTGGGTTGGTTTGCACGCTGAAGTGATAGAAGATGTGTGGCCGTTTTTGGGCGGTGCGCTTGGCAAGGTTAAGCAAAAACGGCAACACCTCATTGCCATGGTGCTTGTTTTCAATACCAATGGGAATAGGAATAATTTTTGGATGTGCTGCTAATACAATCTGGGCGTAGAAGATGATGATTTTGTCGTCGATGAAGGTAGCGATTTCGTCATCAACCATCATGTCACCATTGTGTTGAACCAGAATGTACCGGTGCGCAATCTGTGGATGGATTGTCAAAAAGTATTCCTTCATGCGCGGGCTACTGACAAAGACGATGTCGCCAGTTTTTACGAGCGTTGGGTTGAGCGAGGTGGTTTCGTCGTGTCGGTGGTTGGCGAGTTTTCGAAATGAGTCCCCGGTGAGGAAGGGGTCGCTTCCTGGTCGCAGCGCGAGCGCATGAAAAAACGATCGGCTGATAGTGCGGAGGATTTTAAAAAACAGACCTTCCAGGAACATCAAGGGACTGTGGTCTTTGTGTTGCGACATGGTGTGTATTTACGCTGTCGCCCCATGCCGGGCTCCAGCGGTAGTCTTAAAATCTTGGTACGTTCGCTCTACCCCATCCGCAAAGGCGGTGGTGTGTTTCCAGCCTAGGTCATGCAGCCGCGTGACATCGAGCACCTTGCGTGGAGTGCCGTCGGGGCGACTGTGGTCCCATACAATTTCGCCGGAATACCCGGTGACTTGCTTCATGGTTTCGGCAAGTTGCCTGATAGTGATGTCTTCGCCGGTGCCAACATTGATTGGCTCAAGTTCGTTGTAGTGCTGCATAAGGAAGATGCAGGCATCTGCTACGTCTTCGCTATAGAGAAATTCGCGCATGGGAGTCCCGGTACCCCAGACAGTTACGGTGGGTGCGTTTGTGACCGTAGCTTCGTGAAAGCGC
>CALRHO010000065.1 GCA_943359405.1 Candidatus Nomurabacteria bacterium | reverse complement strand
GCGACCTTGGTATCTAATTTTGGTAACTTTTATGCGGTGGCGGTAGCGTCCCTCTTTATTACATTTTTACCGATGCTGCCTAAGCAGCTATTACTCCTTAACCTGCTCTCGGATTTTCCAATGATGGCGATTGCGTTTGATCGGGTAAGTCGCCGAGAAATTGCTCGGCCGCAACGCTATGATTACCGAAGTCTCTACATAATTTTTATCACGCTCGGTCTGGTTAGTACCGTTTTTGACTTTATGTGGTTTGGACTCTTCTACACGGAGGGGGCGGGCGTACTCCAGACTAATTGGTTTATAGCGAGCGTGATTACTGAAATCCTCCTGTTACTTTCGATTCGTTCACTGTTACCGATTGAGCGGGCTGGTATGCCCGCACCGGCGCTCCTCTGGCTTTCGGGCTTGGCGGCCGGGGTAGCTCTGTTGATTCCTATCGTGCCGCTTACTGCTCATTACTTCTCCTTTGTGCAACCGAGCCTTACTGACCTCGCCCTCATTGTTGGGTTAGCGATAGTGTATCTCGTAGTGACTGAGCTCGTGAAGCGACCGCTCGCGCGTTTTCTAAAAATTAGTCACTGAAAGAATGAGGCACCCCGTACGTACTAAGAATATATGTCAATTTCGTATTATGACGTGACCGTCCCAATCTTTAAAAAGTCACTTACCAACCTTAAAAGTTTTTTACGTAAAGGTGTCGAGCATGCTTCTGAGAATGGTGTGACTGAGGTTCAGTACTTGGACTTGCAGCTCTCACCGGATATGTTCCCTTTGCGTCGACAGATCCAGATTGCTACCGATAATGCCAGGGGTTCAGTGGCACGCTTAGCTGGGGTCGCACCACTTGTCCTTGACGACACTGAGACAACCTTAGCTGAACTAGAGGCACGAGTTGATAAGGTTGTTGCCTACCTCGATGCGGTAACGCCTGAGCAGTTTACGGCTGCGGCCACGGCTACGGTAACCTTGCCATATTTTCCTGGTAAGCACTTTACTGGGCACGACTACCTGGTGGAGTACGCCCTGCCAAATTTCTTTTTTCACGTTACTACGGCCTATGCCATTATTCGCAGCAGTGGGGTACCGCTCGGAAAGAGGGACTACCTGGGTGCCCTCACCCTACACGACGACGCCTAACCTCGTCTGACAGCATCCTCTCTATGATTACGCTCAAAATTCTCAGTGGTTCGAGTCGCCCTGGTCGCTTCAATGACCAGCCGGTTGCCTTTGTGGCTGAGGTAGCAAAGATACTACCAAATGTTGCTGTGGAGGTGGTTGATTTAGCGACGCTCAATCTCCCATTTCTTGACGAAGCCACGCCACCGATGATGCATGGCTATACTCACGAGCACACCAAAGCCTGGTCGGCAGCAGTGGCTGCCGCTGACGCGTTTATTATGGTGACACCAGAGTATAACCATTCGTATTCACCCGTTCTTAAGAATGCGATTGATTATCTTTTCACCGAATGGAACTACAAGCCAGTGGGGTTTGTGAGTTACGGCTCACTGGCGGGCGGGGCGCGGGCAGTTGAACACCTACGTGGGGTGGCGGGTGAACTTAAAATGTACGATATTCGCGAGCAGGTATTGCTTCCAAACTATTGGGAGCACCTGAGTACTGAAGGGAGGTATCAGTTTAGTGACCGGCACCATGAAAGTGTGACCGAGTTGGTACAAGAGCTCATCTTCTGGGGCGAAATGATGAAAGAGGCACGCGCCAAACGGATAATGTAGTTTTTAGTTTTGATGAAAACCACCGCCCGCCCCCTTGGGGGCGGGCGGTGGTTTTCTGGTAAACTAGTACACAGTTTCTATGAGTCAGCGTTTTCCGTTTGTGGGAGCAGTCTATGCTTTTATCATTGAGGCAGAACAGGTGCTATTGGCGCGTCGCATCAACACCGGCTATTGCGACGGTGAGTATGGAGTGCCCGCAGGTCACCTTGATGGTGGTGAAAGCGTTTATGCGGGTCTTTGTCGCGAGCTTGCGGAAGAGGTGGGTATTGTAGTTGATCCGTCGGATCTGACGGTAGTGCATGTCATGCAGCGGAGGCTACGTGACGGGCATGAGCGTTTTGATGTTTTTTTACGAGTCTTACGCTACCAGGGAACAGTTACGAACACCGAGCCCCATAAATGTGATGAGGTACGCTTCTTTCCACTGACGGCGCTGCCTCAGAACATGATTCCGTACGTACAAACGGCACTTCAGCTGTCCTTACGGGGAGAATATTTTTCGGTGGAAGGGTATCACGAGTCGCGAACGTAGTCTGGTATAGTAGTGCGGTCTTATTCATTGTTCATGTCACTTGTGCTTACGCTCGCGTTGTTTGTAGTTGGTTTTATGATCCTTATTAAGGGGGCTGATTTATTAGTCAGCGGTGCTTCCTCGCTCGCCACGCGGCTGGGGGTATCGGCGCTCGTCATTGGTCTTACGATAGTCGCCTTTGGTACGTCGGCACCAGAACTCATTGTGAACCTGCTTGCGAGCCTCAGTGGCAAAACTGATATTGCTATTGGAAATGTGCTCGGTAGCAACATTGTGAACATTCTTATCATTTTGGGTGTTTCGGCTATTATCTACCCCTTGTCGGTCGGGAAGGGAACCGTGTGGAAAGAGATTCCCTTTGCGATGCTCGCTGTGGTGGTTTTGGCGTTTATGGCTATGGATACACTGATTGACGGTGCGCCTGCGTCGGTACTCTCTCGTGGAGATGGTTTGGTACTTATTTCATTCTTCATCATTTTCCTCTACTACATCTTTGGTCTAGCCCGTGCTGATGCGACCAAGAGCGAGGCTGTACCAGAAGCAATTGAGCAGTACCCTTTAGGCAAATCAATTGGACTTATTGTGGTCGGTTTGCTCGGGCTTGTGGTTGGTGGTAAGTGGATTGTGGATGGAGCAGTTACGTTTGCTGCGGCGCTCGGTGTGAGTGAAGCACTGATTGGTCTTACCATCGTTGCTATTGGTACATCGCTCCCTGAACTTGCCACATCGGTAGTGGCAGCGCGTAAGAAGCAAGTAGATATTGCGGTAGGTAACGTGGTTGGTTCTAACATCTTTAACATTTTCTGGATTCTTGGTATCTCGGCAGTGATAGCGCCACTGCCGTTTTCTCCAGCCCTTGGTATCGATTTGGCCGTAGCACTGGGCGCAACCCTATTCCTCTTTAGTGCACTGTTTATCGGTATCCGACACACGTTTGAGCGCTGGCAAGGATGGTTATTTATTGCCTCGTACGCTGCATATATTGTGTATGTACTAATTCGCGGGTAGTATTGCCCCATGGTAGCAATAACCAGTCAATTTATTGTCCGCGCCCGCGCAATCATTCTTGATGCCGGGGAGCTCCTAGTGGTTCGTCACGCCCACAATCCCTCGTATGCAGCGCTGCCGGGCGGACATATTGATTTTGGCGAATCACCACGAGCATGCATAGAACGAGAATTGTACGAAGAGTTGGGAGTACATCCGACCATTGGTCGACTACTTTACGTCAACACGTTTACGCTCGAGCAAGCAGGGATACCAACGCAGCCTGTAGAATTCTTTTTTGAGGTGACCAATACCGTTGACTTTCGGACCCTTGGGGCGAGTCGTTCCCATGCGCATGAATTGGCGGCCGTTGAGTGGGTGGCGGTGGGTGACCCGGTCACTATTTTGCCCGCACGGATTGCCGCTGACCATGCGGCGGGACTGCTGCTTTCTGATGAACCACGCTTTATAATCAATTAGCACTGCCTTAAAGATGCACGTAATTCCCGTCACTACTCCAGTTTTGCGACCGCCACAAGCTGATTTACAAGCCGCGCTCCGCTTGTCGTTGCCGTCACTTCTGGAAGGTGATGTGTTGGTAATCAGCTCGAAGGTAGTTTCCTTAGACGAGGGTCGGTGTCTGCCGGTGGTAGGAAGCGATAAAGAGGCACTCATAGCCACCGAGGCTGAACTCATCATTCCGCGTCCCTACTGGAATCGGCCACTGACGGTGGCGCGGCACGCTTTTGTGGGGAGTGCTGGTATTGATGAGAGTAATGGCGATGGGCACTATGTATTGTTGCCTGTGGATGTCTTTGCTAGTGCGCAGCGGCTGTGGCAGTGGGTGCGGGCAGTGTACGGGTTGGCGCAGTGTGGGGTAATTATTTCTGATAGTGCCTCGGCGCCGTTTCGTCTGGGCGCCAGTGGGATAGCACTGGCGTGGTGGGGAATTGAACCACTCCGGTCACACCAGGGTCGTCACGATCTTTTTGGACGTGCCAT
>CALRHO010000064.1 GCA_943359405.1 Candidatus Nomurabacteria bacterium | reverse complement strand
GTCGGATCAGAAGATGGTTTACTCTATGCCATTGCGGTACAGACCGGGACAATTGTCTACACCTATCCGGTTGGGTTTGGTATGTATTCAACGCCCCTTGTAGTCGGAGACATCGTCATTGCTGCGTCGCTTGATAAAAATGTGTATGGCATCAATGCTGTTTCTGGTGTAGAACGATGGCGCTTTACTACGCGGGGACGAATTTTTGCCAGTCCGGTATTGTACCGGGGCTCTATTTACGTTGGCTCGAACGACGGCTGCCTTTACGAATTAGACCCGCAGACAGGAAAAAATACCGCAGTCTTTCAGGCAACAGAACGAATTACCAATGCAGTGGTGGCTGATGAACGCACAGGAGACATCTTCCTCCCTACCTTTGCTAATGAAGTTTATTGCCTAACACGGACTGAAGATTCAAACTTGTAAATTGATTTCTCACCATTCACTACGGGTGAGAAACTATAGTTTTGAATCTAATAGGTAAGGTGCTCTGTGGTTACGAACCACAACCACAACCACAACCACAACCACCACCTGCGCTAGCGTCAGCGCAGCAGCCACCACCGTCACCACCACCACCGTCACCGTAGTACACATCACACTGACTGTCTGTCCAGTTGCACCCACAATAACCACAAGCATCGGGAGCATCGGCTCGTGCAATGCTCAAAATGAGTGAGTCAGCAGGAGTGCTGCTCCGAAAGTAAGTATTCCACAAACCAAGAATACCCGTAAATAGGATACTCATAAGGAAGATGGCTCGCTTTTTAAGTTTTACTGCCATAGCGGGACGTTTTATGTATTCATTATCATACTAGCATCTTTTTTGCCGACCGACGACGGGTGGTTCTAGGTGTTGGGGAAAGGTGACATCTTAGAATTCGCAGTTTGGTTGTCAACGACTGTGTGCAGGGATGAAGACTGGCTAGGGTCTAGGGTGGAGAGGATTGCTAGAAGTGATTGTTGTTTGGTGTTAAAATAGCATTTATTATGACTGAGTCGAAGGCCCCAGTAGTGTTGGTAATCGGTGGTTCATCTGGTATTGGCGCAAGTGTGGTTGCGCGCTTTTGTCAGGCTGGTTGGGAGGTAATTGCGACGTACTGTCACCACAAACCTCAAGACCAACCGGCTACTGTCGTATACAAAAAACTTGACGTTACAGACCCTAAGGCAGTTAAGACATTTGTGGCGAAGGTACCTCAGATACACAGTGTTGTGTTTGCCGTGGGACGTAATGTAACTGAGGAATTTCAAACCTTTTCGCTTGCTCAGGCACTTGATGTTTACAGTGTTAATGTTGCCGGACCGTTGTATCTCTTGTCTGTCCTTCAGTCAAAACTTGAGTCTGGAGCATCGGTGGTATTTTTTAGTTCCGCTGTTGCGCGCAGTGGCACAACCCAGCGACTTTCGTATACAGCCAGTAAGTCTGCTCTGGTGGGGGTAGTGCGGTCACTGGCGAGAGACTTTGCGGGTAAGTTTCGTGTTAATTGCGTGTTTCCTGGCTATATAAACACTGAACAGTACCACCGCAACTCACTCGTTCCCAAGGTCGAGCGTGAAAAGCGTATTATTACCGGACGGTTGGGTGAGCCCGAAGAAGTAGCGGCACTGGTGTTTTTTTTATGTAGTGATGCCGCCTCTTATATTAATGGTGCAAATATCCCCATCGACGGTGGTCTGTATTAATCGTGTGACTTTATCATGACGTGCGATGTGATTGTGTTGGCAGCAGGCCTGGGGACTCGGTTCGGAGATAAAAAGCAGTTTTACCTCGTGGGTGGGGTACCAATATTCGTAAAGACGCTGGCGCGTATCTACGAGTCAGCGTGTTTTCGAAACTGCATTGTAGTAGTTCCTCCCGATGACGTGCTCCCGACAACGGTTCTGCTCGCTGAGATGTTTCCCCGGGTAGAGGTGATTGCTGGGGGTGCGAGTCGTTTTTTGAGTTCCCGAGCTGCTGTGCGGTGGGTGTACGCACAGCCTGTACCGCCTGAAGCGGTGATCATTCATGATGGTGTACGGCCATTTATTATGGCCTCTGCCCTCGATGATTTGTACGCTACGCTGCAAGCGGGTCCATGGGCGGGGGCAGTATTCTATCTGCCGATATACGATTCAATTATTCACTTCGAGACAAACAAGGAGATTGCGCATACATATCTTGAGCGCTCAAATGTCGTGCGGGTACAAACACCACACATCTATCGAGTGCCGGCTCTCGCTATGGCTTTAGAGGCCGAAGCTGACGACTCGATTCGGGAGAATGCAGAGATATTTTTTTCAGCCGGAAACAGTCTCGCCTTTTTGGAAGGTGATTCAGGTAATATAAAGGTGACGACGCAGGCTGACTTGCGCTATTTCCATGAACACTCATAACAAAAAAATCTCTTTTGTCGTTCATTATCCTTACCAGTGGTATATCTACCGCCCAATTTGGCGCCACATTGATTGGGCGATATGCGAGGTAATTATTGACCTGCGCCCATTTGCGGTGCCGCTACCACCATCGGTCCAGGCTGATATTGAGCATTTGTTGGTTGAGGAAGATATCCCGTATCGGGTACTTTCCTTTACTGATTATTTCAACCCTAAAAAACTCGCTGATTTTTTTTCTGAGGTTGAAGTGCTCGTGTCATGCTGGGAACGGGGCTGTATGGATATTACGGAGACAGCTGCTATTAAAAAAGTAAATACAACCTATGGAATCGCTAAGGAGTTGACGCTGGTACGGCCATCTCGCTCGATTTGTGATCTGATTCTTGCCTACGGACCACGGGATCAAGCGTATTTTTCACTCCTCACCAAGTCCGTGGCGGTTGGTAACCCGCGCTTTGATGAATTTTATCAAGGAGTGCAGGCTATCCCGCCAGTCTGCCGAAGAAGCTTTGATTCAAAGCGGCCAGTTTTACTCTACGCTCCTGGGCATGGTGATTTGGGTTCCCTTGCGAGTCTCTATGAGGTATTTCGAGATGCGGTGGTGAACAACTTCTACGTGCTATTAAAGCCTCATTATTTTACGTTGCGTGACGAGGCGGAACTCATTAGTCGCTACGCCCAGTTACCAAACGTCAAGGTGGTTGATGATGCTACTGACTTGATTGGGGTACTCGCGGCTGCTGATGTAGTACTAACTGATACGTCAAGTTTGATTTTTGATGCCTTGCAGGCGCGTAAGCCACTGGTGGTGACAGATTTCCTTTCAACGGAATATCTCGATGTAGATCATAAGATATTGCGCAAATTACCGCGGGGTTTTTCTGGTGCCTCAACGTACGCAGATAGCCTCGAGCAAGTCTGTAAGCGGGAAGGGAAATTACGCACGATTGCCACCCCGCAGGAGCTACTACCTGCACTCCAGCAGTACCAAATCTGGCACGCTGAAATAAAGCCGGTACAAGAGCGTTTGGTAGCAGCGCTATTTTCTTTTACCGATGGCACATCGGGGAGCCGGGCGGCTGCGGAGATACAAACGTTATTTGTTAATCCACGAAACCATCAGCCGGGTATCTTAGCTCATGCGTACCTTGCCTACAAAAATCGCTTTTCTCAATTATTTCTAGCCACCAAAAAGACCGTTTCGTCAGTCCCAGTTCAGCAAGTGGTTGTTATAGACGATGTACGAGTGTCAGAGGAGGATCGAGTCATGACGCTTGAATCTGCGCGGGGAAGTGCCGATCGGGTTTTGCTGCTTTCGCCACGTAGAGTGACATATGAAGGAGTCACGGTAGCGCAGACGTTTGTGTCAGTACAAGACTGGTTGCAACAAGACCGTCAGGTTTTGTTTATTGGTGTGGGTGCTACGGTGCCCACACTCCAAGAGTCACAACTCCCGACCGTACAGAATGCCGTTCATTGCTTTAGTGGCACCACGGCCAGCAGCCCTTTTATGCCCATCAAAAGAAAGATTCTCGGGTTACAAAAAAGAGGCGGCGTGTCGCTGAAACTGACTGGATGTACTATTGACGCGCCAAACCATTTTTGTACTGATATCCAAGCGGTATTACTATCAGGAAAGTTTTTTTGTGACTATTATCCAGTCAATCAGCCAACAGATTTTGGTCAATTTCCCCTGTCGATCTATCATCATCTGGCCCCTGTGGCGACATTCGTCTTGTATCCGTTCCTCCTAGACCGGACCCGAACCGATGATGTATACCTTGAACAACAAATGTCGAGATACGGACGCCTGGTGAGCACCGCCGGGTATCAAGTTTGGTACTGTCACGATCTAAAGCCCTGGTGGTTAGTGTATCTACTC
>CALRHO010000063.1 GCA_943359405.1 Candidatus Nomurabacteria bacterium | reverse complement strand
TACAAGGGCTTTTTCGGTTGCAAGCATTTTTCAAAAGCGAACGCGTACCTAAAAACCTACCGCCTAACTGAAATTGACTGGTAACTATAGTTCAGTTAACTGAACTATAGTTACCAGAGATCCAAAATGCCAGCGTTTTACGCAAAGCTCACTAAGCCAGTCCTGGGAAGAAGTCTTTTTTAATCTTATTTCCACTCACCCCCATCTCGCGCAGGAGTTTGTCGTAGGCATTGACCATCCCCGGTGGACCAGAGAGATACCAGATGCGGTCGCGGTAGTCTGGCGTACGGCGCGCGATGATATCTACCGTTAAGAGTCCGTGTTCGTACTCAGGACTACCGCGCTCCTCTTTCGCGAGCACCTGCACCACGCGCAGTGGTATGACACGAGCAATATAGGAAAATTCATCACGGTACGCTATCTCAGACTCAGTGTTGTTACAGTAGTACAGCACAACATCTTGTGGTCGCTTGGCATCGGCTAGGTACGCTAGGTGACTTCGAAACGGCGTTACTCCAATGCCACCGGCAATAAACGCCACTGGTTGCGTATGATCAGTGGGGAGTACAAAATCACCAGCCAACTGTGACGCTATCACGACCTCAAGAGGAGACAGACGCAGGAGCGCTTCTTTGAAACTACTATGGTGCTCAGGTACGCGCATTGACAGGCGCACGTCAGGCTCGGTCGGAGAAGAAGCGATGGTGAAGTAACGCCGAATACCACGACTATCGACTGCTGGGTGCGGCAACATCCATTCTAGGTACTGACCAGCGGTAAAAACAAAGCCTGCTGGTTTCTTAAACACAAACTCGTACGTTCGGTCAGCGAGCATGCGTCGCTCAGAGAAAGTAAAGAACAACTTCTGACGAACGGTAGCCTGGAAAAATATCAGATTTCCAATAACCAGTGCTAACTCCGGGGTCATTTTGAAAAACGGTGAAAACACTGCAGTCGTCGCCAGTAGTCCCACCACAGTACCGTATGCAGCCTGTAACCGGCGGCGTGGTGGCATCGTAAACGGCTCGGTAAGCATAAAGGCGGCGAGGAATACATACGGAGCCGAGAGCCAAAACACGCGCATTTCATCCACGACGTCACCACTGTAGCGCCACCCTTCAAACACAAACATTACAAACCCTACCCCCAACAACGCAATGACCGGTACCCACTTTCGTACCTTACTGACCACAAGTGCCCCAACGACGACGGTCGGAATAAACAATTCTGGAGTACCAATCCACCACAGACTCTCGTATGAACCAAGACCAGGTATGATGGCATAACAAAGTGATGCGAGCACGGCACCCGTAGCAGCAGGATTTGCGAGGTGCTGCTTACGATAGACAAAGAAAAACTTTGAGGCAATAGCAAGTGCGGTTACTAAGATAGTCGGCCACCAATCACTGAGCACCATAAGACGTGGTGGCAATACGAGGAAGTGAACAATGAGCGCCGTAATCACGGCGGACTCATAGTTGACATGCACTCGCAACAAACGCTGCCCGAGCCAGTTGCCACCAAGCGCCACCACCAGTACGAGTACCAAAGACAGTAACTGCTCACTTCCCGCATACGGAATCACGCCCACAAACCCGAGCCCTAGTGCTACTATAGTGAGAGTCACGAGCGCATGCGTCACCACGCGGTACATGCCGGTTCGATCGAGATACGCAGCAATTACCTGTATAAGTGACCACTGAAAGAAACGATGAATCATGCACGTATTGTATCTGAGTAAGACGATTGTACAAAAAAATGACCTCCGCAAACCACTGTTTAAAAATACTCATCTTGAAGCATTAATGTACATCATATGCCCCTAATCGCTCTACTGGTTGCCATCATTGCCATTGCTGGCGGTGTCATCTACATCTCCCAACCCTCCCCAGTCCCCACACCAACACAAAATCTCGTTCCTGCTACCACCGAAAACACTCCCGCTCAAAATGATAATGCTCCTCTTCAAAACGAGACACCGATTGCAACCGCTACCATAACCCCAGCGGTACGTGAGGAAACTCCAGTAAAGAGTGAAGAATCAGCGGTAAGCGCGCCAATAGATACTCCGGTCGAGCCACCAACCACCGACCGCGCGGTCGCGGCTGCCATTAATGGTACGTTCGAAGGCCGGAGCACCTACCGTACTCCAGCCCGTGGTGAGCACGCAGTTTTGGTCACCGTCACGGTGACAAACAATCTCGTAACCGCCGTCTCCACTCGCTATGATGACAAAGACAGTGGCTTTACTAATGGTCACCAGGAGCGCTTCGATGCTGCTTATAAGAGCCAGGTGATTGGAAGATCACTCAATGACATCTCGCTTTCTCGCGTCGGCGGAGCTTCTCTGACCACAAACGCCTTTAATGAAGCTATCAAAGTAGTAGTGTCACAAATCTAGTACTCCATCTATTAGACTCGTTTTATATGGAGTTTATACTCCATCAGCACGCTGCGCTTGGTACGAGTTGGTGGGTAGAAGGAAACCTAAGCCCACACCACAAGCACACAGAAATCCATGACACATTGGTAGCGCATCTCAAAAATTTTGAGCGGCGCTATTCGCGGTTTCGCAGTGATTCACTCATCTGCCGACTGAACCAGGAACGAATACTCATGGCACCGGATGCAGAACTACAAGCAATACTGACATTTGGTCAAGCATTGTATACTCGTACCAACGGAACCTTTAACTTTTTGCTCGGTGATGTGCTCACTGACCGCGGCTATGGGCAACCCCGCACTGGTAGCCACACGCACGAAACAAACAACGAACAACTTCCCAATCCGAGCACTGACATCATCATAACTACAGAAAAAATCACCTTGCACCAAGGCAGTGTAGACCTCGGCGGATTTGGGAAAGGCTATGTCATTGATGAACTGTCCGCATTACTCCAGCATCACGGCGTCACAGATTTTCTGATTAATGGGGGCGGTGACCTCTACGGTACGAGCAACCACGGTACCCCTCTTAGCGTCTACCTAGAGCACCCGACAATGCCCGATACCTACCTCGGACGCGTTGAGTTACATCACCAAGGCTTTGCTGCCTCAAGCCCCTATAAGCGGGTCTGGAAACAGGGCGGAATCGAACACACCCACATCGTGGGTATTACCGAGTTTGCTACCTACGTAGTAGCCAAGAGTGCCGCCATTGCCGATGCCTTCGCGACCGCAGCACTCCTCTTGCCTGAAGAAGATCTTATGATGTGTGCACAAGCTGATCTAGATGGTTTTGCCCGGTATGAACCAAGAACAAGCATGCTGACACAGCACCAGCTTTCACTAAATATACTGTCTTAAGTTCAACCCCCAACTACACGTTTTAGAATTTTGCTAGACTCTTAGGGATTAGTGCCGTTGGGGTTTGAGAGTAGCTGTAAAAAAACTTGACTTTATCAATTAAATATGACTAAATATGATTTGAAGACCTGCACCGACGTGGTGTACGGTCTATGACATGAGGAGAGCGCCATGCACAAGATACTCGCCGTTAGCTTCATCATCATTATTGCTGGTTTCAACAAAACGTTGGCCCAGCCCACCATTGAATGGGATGCAGCGGTCACCGAAGTTCGCAACGGATTTCAAGTCCCCGCCGAACATGCACAAACGGCCTTGGGATTAATCCAAGTTGAGATGCAATTCCGCTCCACTAACGACAGTGAAGCCGCGGACTTATTGCTAAGTCTGGTCAGGGGGCTAATTAACCTCGGCCAGGCCGAAGAGCAGATGAGGGTGCTACCACCCCTTGTAGAAGGCGCCGTCAAAGGTGGGCCGACTAAAGGTCCTCTCGACACCAATGCACGCGCACTTATTACTCGTGGCAACCTCGGTGTCTTCGAGATTGTCACCACGGTGGAAGAGTTGAACCTCTTGTTCCTCGCGCGGACTCGGACCTGCTACCAAGAAGGCCGCCAGTGCGGTAAGTATTTTGAGCTGGCCAAGGAGTTTTCAAGTAGCACAACGAGACTAGTACGTGCTGTATTAAATAACAGAAGCGGGATCTTCGTCCCCAGCGACCCTTAGCTGCCACTGCGGTAATAAACCTTCGGAGCTGGCCTCAAGCCAAGCGGCCAACCCCAACCCTAACGGACTCGAGCACACCCTGCTCGAGCCGTTTTTTATATCAAAATCAACCATCGTCTTACAGAAAGCATAACTCTAAACAATGAGTTTGTCACAAAAAGAAGTTGACCTTTTGACCAGTTCGTGTTACTTTAACAGCACCTTAGGATTTTTGTGCGGGGCTCTTAAGCCGCGACGGGATAGATTTATCCCCTCTTCTCCCCTTCCTGCACCCTCCC
>CALRHO010000062.1 GCA_943359405.1 Candidatus Nomurabacteria bacterium | reverse complement strand
TGGAGCGACGAATCGAGGCGCTCGAAGGTAAGAAACCGGCAGTTAGTAGCCCTACCGCTATTAAAACTCAGGTGACAGCAGTGGGAAGTAAGTCCGAGCAAGCGACCGCTGCCATTGCGGAGCTGGATAAGGCTATTGCTGATGCGGAAGATGAGATTGCTGAGGCCGACGATGATGGTAAACGGGTGGCTGATGCTGAGAAGCTACTCGATGAAGTGGTAGACATGCTGACTGAGGCAGAAGACCAGTATGATGACAAAAACTTTGACCGCGTCCTTGTCATCACGAAGCGAGCACTGCCGCTTGTAGCAGAGGCAGTGAGTGCGATTGGTAAAAAAGCGTCAAATACGTCCAGTAATGATGACGAGGATGAGCTCACTGAGCGTTTAGAGGATCTGCGTGATGAGCTTGATGATGCGCGTGATGAGGTGGCAGAGGCTGAAGATGATGATGAAAATACGGGTGATGCCGAAGATCTGTTAGATGAAGCAGAGGATACGCTAGACGATGCCGAGGACGCACTGGATGATGAGGACTGGGATGAGGCAGAGGATCTCCTCGATGAGGCGGAGGATTTAATTGAGGAAGCACTCGACGAACTCTAGGTCAGCGGAGCATGTATAAAACCACCGCACTGGCTTTGCTGGCGCGGTGGTTTTTGGCTTTCGGTAGACAGATATATACTAGTTGTAATGATGTATCATCCCGTTACAAAACAGATTACAGAATTACTCACTCGGACCGGCTGCTGGTTTGAAACATTTGAGCATGAGTCCGTCCGTACGAGTGAAGAAGCGGCCAGGGTGAGAACGGGCTATACAATAGATCAGGGAGCCAAGGCGCTCATTGTTAGAGTCAAGCATCCCGAGCACGGGAAGCAATTTGTTATGTTTGTGCTACCGGGAAGTGCTCGTTTTGATAGTGCCAAGGTAAAAACTCTGTTTGGCTTTAGTGATCTGCGTTTTGCGACTGAGGCCGAGGTGGCAGAGATTACCGGGGGTGTGTTGCCAGGTGGGGTGCCACCACTGGGGACACTCTTTGGGATTCCGGTTTATGCTGATACCACCCTTTTGCGAAACGAGCGGATTATTTTTAATGCCGGTGACCGACAGTTTTCCGTTGCAATGCGTGGAGTAGATTATACTCGTCTTGTCCAACCACAGGTCGGGTCGTTTATTGCCACTTCCTAAGCGTGATATAATCGAATTATTGTAAGGTGGTAACAAGATATTTCATTTGCCTATTTCTATGAATATCAAAATCTTTCTCGCCGTGGTGGGAGCGTTGGCACTTGGTTCGGGGGTGTTGTTTTGGCAGTTAGGTCGCACCCCTGGTCCCCATAATACTGGTTCTGCTCCGGCGATACCTGCCGACACGATCACGTCTACACCAAGCTCAAATGACCCAATCAGTGGTCGAGGAAGTTTATCCGCTCTTTTGGCATTGGCACGTAATCTTGAGTGTGCGGTTGCAAACGACGCTGACCCGCAGTCTACTAGTGAAGGTACTGTGTTTATCAGTGAAGGTAACATTCGTGGTGACTTTCTGACTGGCCCGCGTGGCGAGCAGGTACTCTCGTCACTGATTGTTCGAGACAATACAATGTACCTTTGGTCCACGATTGATGGTGAGACTTGGGGAATGAAGAGTAGTCTTACTACTGCCACCGTTGACCCGGCCGCCCCCCAACTTGAGACCCAAGAACCGATTGGTCTTGAGGATGATATACGTTATGACTGTAAGCCCTGGACAGCGGTTGATGGCAGTGTATTTGTGCCACCAGGAGAAGTATTATTTCGAGACCAGGCTACCGTTATGGAGCAGGGAATGGAATACGGAACCACCTTTGATGCCAGCGCACCAGCGGTACAAGCAAAGAGTGTGCCGGGAGGAGGAAATCCGTGCGCTGCCTGTGCCTTGGTTACAGAACCAGCAGCAAAAGAAGCGTGTGAGATACGGTTCTCGTGTGGGTTGCAAGCTAACTAGCCATTAGTACGATAGTAGGGTCGGTAGGAAGCGACTACCCAAGATGGTGGAAACGACAACCACATAGAAAAAGCCAGCCACCAGCACCGCGGCCGCCGCAAGGTCTTTACTGTAGCCGACGGCTGTGTGGCGTTCAGGGTGCAGGTGATTTAGTGCGGCTTCTACGCTTGAGTTTTGTAGCTCGGTAATAAGGATGAGCGCAAAGCCCAAGGCCAGGAAGAGCGCTTCAGTACTGGAGAGGGGCCAGGCCAGAGCTGCAATGATGCCGGTTATTAAGAGGCCACCATACCACTGCGTTCTAAAACTAAAATCTACCCGCAGTGCTCCCCGCAATCCGCGTAGGGCGTGGGGAAAGCGTCTAAGGATGCGTTTTATCATACGTATAAGTATACCGCACGCTACCGGTACGGATCTTTTTGGGCGTAGACGGTCACCGTGCGGCGCTTTCGGGCCTCACCGTGACGCGCATGCTTATGGGAGCGGTAGACTTTATGGATGATAAAGCGTTCACCGAGAAACGGTATCAGAGTCTCTTCGCTATAAACATATTCTGGCACACCAATCACAGGATGAATATAAGAGTCTGGTTCCTCGCCCGGAGATTCCTTAATAAGGCGCGCGCTGTGGAGGTCGCCGTCGCGAAGGAAGGTTTTCATGAACAAGAAGCCGCCAGGAGCCAGGATTCGGAACACCTCATCACGAAGGCGGGTGCGTTCATCTTTGTTGAGGTAGTGCGAGGTCATCATATCAAGCGCTAGGGCAGCCGAGGCGTCAGGAAGGTCAAAACTGCCGGCAATGGAGCGGGCAGTATACTTGATTGGTAAGTTGCGTGAGTGCTGTCTGGCCTGTTCGATGGCTGTACGTGATTGGTCATAACCAATACCACACATACCAAACTCACGCGCGAGATAGATGAGATGGCGACCATTACCACAACCAAAATCAACCGCGGTGCGCTCGTCGCCAAACGCACTATCACCGTCAAATCGCGCGAGCCAGCGCATGAATTTCACAAAATCTTCACCAGGTTCGGCGGATAGCGCTAGGTGTTCAGGGTTTTTGTACTCCTGCTCCCAAAACGCACTGCCGTGACGTTGGCGTTTTTTCTTGCGTACAAAATTAGGTTTACGAGCCATGAATGCTCATTAGACCACACATTAGCCGTAGAAGCAATCATGGTGCAGGTAGGTCTACCGTGAGTGGACTACTAGTACAAACAATAACTAGTACGTACAAACACAGTATGGTGCCGATGATTTATTACTGTGCTCGAAGGGGATAGCCATCAAAAATTAGATGAATTCTTGGTACCGATGAACGATTATGTGAACGATGCAACACGGCATTGTCATAGAACCATAATTCGCCCGGTCGCGCATCAG
Source organism: Candidatus Nomurabacteria bacterium (assembly GCA_943359405.1). Classification (GTDB taxonomy): domain Bacteria; phylum Patescibacteriota; class Minisyncoccia; order Phycocordibacterales; family UBA918; genus OLB19. Next base: position 1,042 of record CALRHO010000062.1, on the reverse strand, counting down.
CCTCATCATCACCAGATTCGATGATATTTGACTGACCACAAGAGATGACGAGGTGATAGCGTTTTCTTCCTACGAGGTAAGGTTCTGAATCGTAATGTCTGTATGCTTGTGCGTAGGGTGCCATCCAAACTAATGCTGCTCGACCCAAACCTAGACCAAGCTCTTGCGCACTGGCGTTGATCGCCGACAGTGTTGCGGGAAAACGCCTCGAATCCTCAGTGAGGACACTTTCATGCACACCGTCAACCGGCTGGTACTCGAGTGACTGATTAACTCGAGACCGCAGCACAATTGCTTGTGTAAATTGATGATAACTAATAGTTTGCTGCCGAGTAACATTAACGTGCCACCAATATGGTGGCACGTTCGCCACCTCTCGAGCAATCTCCTCGATCGGAATAGAGGAGACTTTCGTGAGATGCCTCCAGCGTGGTGTAGGATTTGGATGTGCTCCCATTGTTGACACCATTTGGGCCAAAAGTGTCTTTGCAAGAGTTCGTCTGAAAAAACTTTTGTGAGCCTTTCCCACAATATTTAGAACATCTTTAAGGGCAGCGATGTCAGCCCCAGTAGCCAGATTAAGGAACTGTTCTTTTTTCTTCTGATTACTGAGGAGCGCTAGTGCCGCATCGCTGGCAGTGGTTGTTATCGACATATATGCCAGCGAATCATGACGCTCTTCGGCTGACCAAAGAAACTCTAGGTAGCCAGAGAAGAAGTATGGGTCTCTGTCAAGCAATTGTGCAATTCGCCGCCGAAATAATTCGTTACTGATTCTTTGACAACGTAACTCGTTATATAACTTCCTTGTAGTATCAGTGTGCATATGACTAGTATAAACCAACATCTTAGAAGTTTAACAGGTGTGAGTGGAAGTGTACCAAACCCTGTGGTGTGGTTTAAGGTACAGATACCTGCGGGTCGCTACCTCCAGGTTTGGTGTGGTACACTATCGACCATATGAAAAATCCATGGGTTATCATTGGGTTCATTACCGTGGTCCTTCTCGGCGCAGCGGTGTGGTACTCAAGTCATGCGGCGA
>CALRHO010000061.1 GCA_943359405.1 Candidatus Nomurabacteria bacterium | reverse complement strand
TATGGGGCCGCGGCGCTTGCTACAATAGCAGTACTACGCATGACCTCGACCGTCTTTGCGATTGCCTTCTTAGGCGGCCTTATTCCCGCGCTTTTTTGGTTGTGGTTTTGGCTCCGCGAAGACAACCGCCGCCCCGAACCCTACCTCCTCATCGCCATCACCTTCATTGCCGGCATGATGGTGGTACCACTGGCACTCCCCTTACAAAAATTCGCCTGTGATCTGATGCAGGCCGGCACCTGCTACCCGGCAAGTGACAACCTGATGACGCTCTGGGTCATTATTGAAGAAGTGCTGAAATACGCCGTAGCCCTCATTGTTATCCTCTGGCACCGGGAGGTAGATGAACCGATTGACATGGTGATCTACATGATTGTGATTGCCCTCGGTTTTGCCGCCCTTGAAAACGCTCTCTTCATCTTTAAGCCCCTGGGCGAAGGTGCCGCCATCGATGCCGCACTGGCCGGTTCCTTCCGCTTCCTTGGTGCCACCCTCCTGCACGTCCTCGCCTCCGGTACCGTTGGCATGGCGCTCGCGCTCGCCTTTTATCGTTCGCCACTCATTCGCCTCCTTTATGCCACCATCGGGTTATTCATTGCCATTGTATTGCATGCACTATTTAACTTTTTTATACTGGACGCAAGCGGAGAAACCATCCTCGGCGTATTCCTCTTTGTATGGATGGGTATCATCATGCTGTTCCTTCTCTTTGAAAAGGTAAAATTGTTGGAATCACCTCGTAACCCCAGTGCTAGAATATAAATTATGAAAAAACCGTCCTTTCTCGAACGTCTCACTGGTGCTAATCCAGAAGAAGACTACGACCGTATCTTAGACCAAAGTCATCGCTTTGGTGACGACCAACCCGAAGGCGATGACACTGAGGCTGAAGATGAGCACTGGGAAGCCGAAGCCGGTGGTGGTCGCGCACCACAAGAAGGCGAGTTACCAGTCGATATGTACCAGACCAGTGACGCCATCGTTATTCGTGCCCTGGTTGCTGGTGTTGCCCCTACCGACCTCGATATCGCCATCACCCGAGACATGGTTACTATCCGTGGCGTCCGTGAAGAGTTCCAAGAGACCCACGATGACAATTACCATAACCGTGAACTCTTCTGGGGTAGTTTCTCTCGCTCTATCCTCCTCCCTGAAGAAATTGTGATTGACGAAGCAGAAGCGCAAGAGAAGCACGGCCTCCTTGAGATTCGCCTGCCGAAGCTCGATAAGCAGCGCAGTACGCAGTTGCGGGTAAAGACGAATGTAGTGGCGAAGTAAGTAACTCATACGCTTCGACCATGAAATCTGGCTACGACATTACTCGCCTCAAAGGTGATGGTTATTTAATCCTGCCACTTTCAATGAGTCGACTTCAGACCGGCCAGTCACCTGAGGCCTGTTACGAATTTATTCATCACTTCACCTCAAAGCTTGAGCGTTTCGGTAGCGACGTCGTTTTCCTGTATACCCAAGGTCTTTACTTTAATTCTGAGGAAGTGTCGTTTGAAAACCGAAAGAAGACCACCCAGCAGGCTCTGAATCATGTCAGTGCACTAAGAAATATAATCGAAAAAGACAAACGTTATATCCCCAGCGCGTTTCACTATCTTCCGATTGATTACGTGATTCTGAACTCACCAGTGTTTGCCGAGTACTTTTCGCTCCTGAAGGAACGAGAGAAGCAAGACGAGACACTCCGCAATATCCTTGTATTGGACAGCCGTGATAAAACTTACTCTGAGGCTAACATAAACTTCCTTATCGAAGAGATTGCTGTCGCGCACATTATGCGACAAGGCCTCGTAGAATTTCCCCACACCTTAGCTCAAAAAGACGAGTGGCGACTGGTTTGCTACCCCGGCCCCGCCCTTCGCTCGGACCAGTACCAGTGGCAACAAAAAGTATTACCACAACGAAGTGACAATCCTTATGCAGACGTCTGGTATGACCTATCGATAAAGACCGCTACGGTGTATAGTGACGTCACGCTGAAGTAATCACTAAACTAAGACCTGCTTGGGGCCGGGCTCGAACCGGCGACCCCCTCCTCTTCAGGGAGATGCTCTACCAACTGAGCTACCCAAGCAGTGATTCAATATAATGTAATCTAACGACAGTCAGAAAACAGTACGCAGTATTGTACCGGTTTCCACCGTTTTTTCAACCTCTATTGTTCTGACTGCTCAAGGAGCTGTCGCAGCCCCGTCACCTCCTCTGCTCCTGACTCTATCACACCCCACGCTCGCTCCAGTGTCGAAAAGTTTGGCTCCAGGAAAAAATAATACAATGCTATCGGCATACCAAGAATGATTGCGAACCATACGAGCCGAAAAGCGGTTGCCCACAGCGCCCCCCGACGCATCTTGTGAAGCAGGGCGTTGTTTTCAGCCAACAGTCGCTGGTTCTCGACGAGCAAGGCTTTGAGTTCAGCGTTAGATACTGGGTTGTCTTGGTCATTCATATGTCCTTTAAGTATACCAGCCACTGCCGCAAGTTTAGTCACTGTGGTACAGTACTGACGCCGCTTGGCACACGTGTCGCCCTTATAGTTCAATGGATTAGAACAGTCCCGTCCTAAGGGATTGATCCTGGTTCGATTCCGGGTAAGGGCACCAAAAACACCACCCGACTGGATGGTGCTTTGTTTACGGAATCAATTTAGAGTCCGAGCAATTCCTTCAGTTTAGCCTCATCGTAACCGATGATAACATCGTCATCAACCCTGATAACCGGCACGCCCATCTGGCCAGTCATATCAACCATTTCCCGGCGCTTCTCAACATCACTGGCCACATCATGCTCAGTGTATGAGACCCCATGCTCATTAAAAAAATCCTTAGCGGCATGGCAAAAATGACAAACGGGAGTACTGTAAATGGTGACTGTTTTTGACATAGAGGCTCAGGTTATGATTACGTCTAAAATTATACCAGTAGTACGCTGTGCAGGCCAACGTCTTTCAGGGTCACTCTGCGATCTCAACCGCCTCGTCAATGATGATAACTACCTGTTCCCCTTCTCGTGCCACATCAAACTGCCGGCGCATTTCAGCCTCAATCCCTCGCTCACTCGTGATATACGAAACCTCTTCAACCAGCGACGCCCGCCGCTCTTCAAGCTCCGCCAGCTCGTGCGCTACAGTCTCTTGACGATTAGCCATTTCCATCGCAATCGAGTAACGTCCGTAGGCACTATATCCGGCCAGAACTAGTATCAGGATCAACACGACTTGCATCATGCGTGAAGCCACAACACGACGGAGTAACCGTTTTTGCTGGAATGACAGCATATGCTATTATTTTATCACGTATGAGTTTCCTCTTCGACAAACGAACCAAACATGCCATTAAGTGGATTTGGGGCGGCGTGGCTATTTTTATCATCATTAGCATGCTGGCCGGTCTCGCGGTCGGGATTGCCTAATCACTCCGCACTTCTCGTACTACCAACGCCACAAGAGAGCGTTCATTTTAATCACCGCCAATCGCAGCGTACGACGATTGGTAAAAAGTAGATACACCAGCCACCAAGGCTTCAGATCATGACAGTGCTAAACAGCGGATTAGGACAGTCCACCTTTCCCCAACACCCAAAGCCACCCGTCGTCGGTCGGCAAAAAAGATGCTACTATGGTAGTAAACAAAAAATCGTCCCGCTATGGCAGTAAAACTTAAAAAGCGCGCCCTCCTCCTTATGAGTATCCTTTTTACAGGTATTATTGGTTTGTGGAATACTTACGTTCGGAGCAGCACTCCTGCTGACTCACTCATTCTGAGCATTGCACGAGCCGATGCTCCCCCCGCTTGTGGTTATTGTGGGTGCAGCTGGACAGACAGTCAGTGTGATGTCTACTACAGTTGTAGTGGTGATGGTGATGGTGGTAGTAGTAGTGGTAATGGTGGCTGCTGCGGTGACGCAAGTGATAGTGGTGGATGTGGATGCAGTGGTTATTAGAGAATAGAGGGCTTTATTAAAAATGTATTTATAAATACTCAAGTAATAATTTACTTAGTGTTTTCATCTCTTTTCAAGCAATAAACCTCATTAGCAAAGGTGGGAAGAAAAATGTCTCCCGTGCCCTCATCAGCCACCACTGCGTTGGTAATTCGTTCTGTTGCCTGAAAGATTGCGGTATTTTTTCCTGTCTGCGGGTCTAATTCGTAAAGGCAGCCGTCGTTCGAGCCAACGTAAATAGAGCCCCGGTACAATACCGGACTGGCAAAAATTCGTCCCCGCGCAGTAAATCGCCATCGTTCCACACCAGAAACAGCATTGATACCATACACATTTTTATCAAGCGACGCAGCAATGACGATGTCTCCGACTACAAGGGGCGTTGAATACATACCAAACCCAACCGGATAGGTGTAGACAATTGTCCCGGTCTGTACCGCAATGGCATAGAGTAAACCATCTTCTGATCCGAC
>CALRHO010000060.1 GCA_943359405.1 Candidatus Nomurabacteria bacterium | reverse complement strand
CCTCTTCGACATTCAGGTCACGAATTTTACGCGCCCACGGCAGCTGTGGATTTGCAATGAACTGTTGACCAACACGCCTACCACCCACAAACACGATTTCACGAATACGGGGCGCTAATGACGGCTCGCATCGAAGTATGTTTGCGATGTTGGTGAGTGGACCGAGTGCCAGGACAGTAAGGCGTTCCCGACTCGCCTCCGCACTAAATGCACGATGGAGCGGTGCATCACACGCTGGGCTTCCACGATAGAAAGGAATATTTCCAGCGACTTGGTACCCTGAGCGGTAGGTAACCTCAGCACGAGCGTTGCCCCCCGTGGTACTCAACCCACGCACCTTCACACCCACTTGCCGCAACATCATGATAGCGAGACAGTCATCAGGGTCAGAGAATACAAAACCTTCTTCACACACTGGATCAGCATCAACCCAAAGCGATGATGCCAGAGCAACAGGTGCCAGCACTGGCACATTCCCCTCCTCTCGACCGGTGCACGCTCCCAAGAAAAGGAGGCATACAACCAAAACAATTTTAGCCATCGGAACCTCTTTTTTACTAGTTCTATTTTAGATTAGACAATATAAAATAAAATTTACAATACTTTTTGTAAAAGCCTTACTTCCTTGTATGAACTAAGCAACAGTTCACCTGCTATTTACATATCTGATTATACATGTATAATATTTTTTGCTGGCGTGTCGCCAGAACAAGAACAGGAGGTTTGATGAAAAACGTTCTTTCAACTACTGTGGGGGCTTGCGCCCTCTTCGTACTTGCCGGCTGCGCGGCCGAGCAACAAGCCGGGTCGCCAGACCCTCGCATGCAGCTCGCTGCTGCGCGGGTGGTGATGGACGAAGGCTGCACCCCCCCGCCGAACCGGCTCGACGGCCTTCGCTACGAGGTCTCGAGCAACACCGGTACCATGCCGTACCGGGTGCCCGATGGAGCCATCGACTCGTGCGGTCGGCTCGCCTTCAGCATCAGCGAAGGGGCAGCTGCAGTTCCGCACGACGGGCTCACGCCGGGGCGCACCATCGCCCCGGGCTACCGCTTCGCTCACCGGGTGCGTATCGGAGACATCCTCCGAAACACACAGTGCGAGGTGGGGGCTGAGCCAGCTACCATCACCGTGCCGGCTGGCACCTTCAGCGGGCTCAGCGTAATCACGTGCAACGACCAACGGGCCGACAGGCCGCTCGGCCGGCGCGTCGTCACCCACATCGATCCCACGACGCGACTCATCGTCCAGCGGGAAGCGACCTGGGGTGGCAGCCAACCGGGGTCGAGCAGCATGAAACTGCTCGAAGCGCCGGCGGCACTTCGGCAGCGACCCACAAGCTGAAGCAGTGCTTCTGCTTCACGACGAGAAGGGCGCCACTCTCCGGAGCGGCGCCCTTTCACTTTTTGCTCATTGCGCACTGTGCCTTTCGAGCGACCACAATACTCACCACCAGTAAGAGATTGCCAATACCAAACAAAAACTGCTGCTCATACCCAAGAAATACCCCCGCCGTTACTGCCGTAATAACAGATAGAAGTACGTAGCCCCCAATGACACCGCACGAGATACAAAAAACCCCTACCGACACACCCATCACGCCGAGCGTGCTTAACGAGATACTCGAAAATGATACTGTACGTTTTTGGGACAAGAGCACATAGAGAACTCTTAGGTACCAAGTGATGAGTACACTACTGGTAGCGTAGTACCAAAACAACACATTACTGTATGGACTAATGAAATCCATAGAAATGGTGGCCCAGAGGTTAAGCATTGCCACTGGTGACATGCCAGACGATACCATCGAAGATAGCAATGCCCACTCAGATAGCGTGAATAAAAAACCGACAACTGCTAACCACAAAAGAAACACCCTACCAAGACCGACGTGAATGTCGCGTATTTTTTGTCTGTCAAAACAACTTAACATACCCCTTACTGAGCACGATTGACGTCCCCTATACTGTTTATAGTGGCCCAAAAAAATGATGCTGGCCGATTGCCGATAACTGAAAGATTACCCGTGTCAGTTACAACAAACGTATGGGGGATAGTACCCACACCCAACAATTCTCCACGTATGTGCTGGCTTTCAATGTGCGCAACCGCGTAACGCTGTTGTATGCATTCATCAATAGTCGCCTTACTCACTCCCACCATCTCAGCACTTTCAAAAATAATCTTATCCGGCACCGGATTAATTGTCCCTTGGGAACCAATTTTTGTATACAGATTCTGGATAAAGGCAAAGAACCCTTCGTCTCCCCGCTCTCTCTGCACGCACTCTGACGCAATCTCTTCTGCCCCAACCACTCCCCGGAGGTACCGGATTGGTATGTGTCGATACACAAGGGCCACACTACCATTGGATTGGTCGACGACCGAACGCAATGTGAAAAATAGCTGCCGACAATACTGACAACTCGCATCGCCATAAAAAACAAGCCGCGTAGCAGCCGAACGAGACCCATATACTCGATCATCCTCAGAGATTGCAAGTTGTACTTGCTTCAAAGTCTGCCGGGCTGTTTGCTCACTCGTATACTCGTACGTTACGAGTCGGTTATGAAAATAGATAGCCAGCAGAGACACTATCACCAGAACAACCAACAGGATGAGGGTAAAGCGAACACTCCGAGTACGTGGCATGAAATTGCTACTCATTGAAATCAGCCTCTTGCCAACCCAGCGATATAAGTAGGGCCTTAAACTCAGGGTAACCGTTAGCAATCCCAACAAGTACCGCCTTCAAATCAAGTACATTTGCTCGTTCGTTTGTAAATGCCCGTTTCCAGCCGTAGTAGCGATCGATATCATTTATCACTGGGGCTAGCACGACTTTGATATCGGCCATTCGATCAGTGCCACTTTGATACATAGCCATGGCATACCCGACTCGCGCTTGGCCATCGCTCGGTCCACCCCTAACAAGGCCTGCAGTAATTGCCTCTTTAAAAGCCGCATCATAATCATAGTTATAGCCAAGTCGCTGCAGCCGGGAGTATACGGTTGCTCTAAGAAAAAGTGCTTCTGGAATCAGCGACTCGGCGTCAGTAGTCCTTGTGCGCTCGATATCAACATCAGCATTATTCAATTTTTGCTGTACGATTGGAATGTATTGATTGATCAGTTCATCATACTTTGGTGTTCCCTTTACCTCCTCAAGCTCTTTTAAGTAGAGAATTGCGGCTCTGAGTTCTGATAGTGCCAGTGGGTGGGAGATGGTTGACGCGAATTCGAATAACCTACGGAGCGCCAGGAATTTATCACCCTCTGCATAAAAGCTTTTGAACGGTGGTTCCGAAAAAATGAGCGGAAGCAAGCGGTCATCACTATTTCTATAAAACATTAAACCAAGTCTCTGTGCCGCATAGGACCTCTGAAGATTGTTAACCTGGGAATCGGCCACCACTAGGTGTAGGTTGCGTATCGCAGATTCAGGGTCAATGTTTGTCTGCGCCAATGCTAGGCGGTAGCGTATCCGCCCCACTCCATACGTGGTGGTCGTAGTGTCGAGTAATTCTTTATACAGTTCAGCCGCCGCCTCATTCTCACCGCTTAGTAGTAACGTCTCGGCTTGCTGAAAAGTTTTATCTCGGTACAAAACCACACGGTCTTGGTCCTGAGGATCACCCTCAGACACATCCTCTGAAACATTCACAATTTCATCCCGAGACAGGAATAGAGTTACTTGGGTAAATTGAAAAAAAACAATTACTAGGATGCCTACCAACAGGGCCAGCAAGCTGATAGCTATGGTTGATAACTGTAATTTCATAGGAAGGGACTACTATGAGTCACAGCCACAGCCACAGCCATCACCACAGCCATCACAGTCACCGCAGCCACAGCCACAGCCGTCACCATCACCAGTAGTACAGGATTCGGTACAGGATACAGGAACATCAGCAGATACTTCGTTTGGCTGAAGGGAAAAGTCACCCCCATGGAGCAATGACACAACTGCTGATACAGAGGCAAAAACTATTCCGTATAGGATAAAGTTTGAAAGCTTGCGAAGTAGATTCATATATTAGTCAGTTTTATTTCTCTGATAATACCAGAGTATTGGTTTTGTGGCACTGATAACTGTACATGTAGGGACGACTTTCTAACGTTCTAGTTCGAGAGGGCTGAAATATCACTCACAATAGGAAGGCCTTCCATCTGCCACTGCTCAATCCCACCCTCAATCCGCTCAAGGTTAAAGAACCCCATGTGTTCAAGGTAGTGGTAGCCTACCCCAGACGCCCGACCCCCGCTACAGATCAAAACTATAGTCTTATCAGTGTTTTTAGGAAGATTGCGCCATTCGTCATAGAGGGTATGCAATGGCATACTGATTGAGTTTTCAGCATGAACGCGATTGTAGGCATCACTTGGGCGGACGTCAATAAAGACATACTGATCGGGATTATCTTTATACCTTTCATAGAAGTCCGTTGCCCCGACATCATAAATTGTAGGGGTAAGGAGTGCGACGTG
>CALRHO010000059.1 GCA_943359405.1 Candidatus Nomurabacteria bacterium | reverse complement strand
CGCTGGAGTGGTGATACTTTTATGAAAAATGTCGTGCTCAGCCCAGAAGGCCTGGATGGCCTCTTCGCGCTGTGCAACCTCACTTTTGGCAACGGTCTCAACCGCTACGGTGTCGTTTTCGCGACCTTCTCGTTTACTCATATGAAATTGGAGTTATGTGTATCAGACATGCCGAGACGAATTGCCCCGGTAGTGCGCATATCAGGCGCACTAGCGCATAGTACCACTATTTTCAGGCAAGACCAGGCTATACTCACCGTACGTATCAATCCTGAATAGTTCAGTTAACTGAACTATTCGATACGAGTCATGAGGGTGCCGGGGTTACCGCTAAGGTCGATGGTAAAGGTGCGGCGACCCAGCACCTGCCCGCGTTCGGTCTCGACGGTACAGCGCCAGGTACCATTCCTGAGGTTTGTGGATACGGAATAGCCACCGTAGCCACGCTTATTCTCTCCTGAGATAGGGTACGAAATGCGAAAGCGTGATTGCCAAGCACCAGCCGCTTCATCGTAGTACTCCCAGTGATGGTAAATATCCGTATGGAGCCGCACCGGTGTGTATACCCGAGCAAAACAGTACGCGCCACCCCCCTTAACTGGCGTAAATGAGAGGGGTAGGTACGGCAACTGCTGCCACCATGACTCGTTGGTTGTAAGTACCCGATACCCACCCACGGCGGTCTTCTCGACCCCATGGTAGATATGAAGCTCTGTCAGCGACAGCGGAATAGGTGGAATCACGTTAAAGAAATAGAGGCCATTGAAGAGTACAAAGATACTGCCGATTACTACCACAATCGAGCGAATTTGCATGGTCACAAAGTTCGGAATAATCCGAATCAGCAGTTTCACTACCAGCACGATGAGCGTCAGTGCCAATAGCCCCGACCCCACAAAAATTACCTCTCCCATCATCCCGGTCAGGAGTGGCACCAGCATCACAAAGTACGCAAAGGTACCGATAAAATAGAGTGCCAGGTGGAAGAGTAGTCGGTTGCTCCGCTTTTTTATAAACTCATTACCAAAGACCACAGCGATGATGAGAAGGAAAAAGGGCGCACTGACAAAAAAGTCTCCTGAGCGGCCATAGAAAATGAGCATGCCGGAGAGGAGACCACCGAAGGAATACTGCATAAGAACGGGCATGTATCGCTCTAGCCATGACGCCATGCGCTCGCCACCGCGCTGCGCTACCCCAGCGTAAAACAAAAGTAACGAAAGCGTCGCCAGGGTAACGTAAAATGCCAAGAGGAGATTATCAAAGAGACTATCTATTTGATTGAGGAGGATAAGGTCACTGACAAACCCGAGTACAAACGCCACCGACAGCCAATGCTTCTGCACCGCCTGCACCGCTGGTTTTTCAAGGAGCGCCCGCCAATTCATAATGATGTCATTGTACCGCATTCATGATGCATCCGACTGAAAATAGTGGCAGCCGCTCCGGTGGAAGGAAGCGGCTGCGGGTGGAGTCCCCTCTTGGGAACAAATGGATGAGAGGACAAGGGCAATGCAGACACCAGGTTGAAGCCGGGGCTTGCATCGCGGCTGGTGGGGGCGGACCTTGACGCACCCCGTCTTTGACCACTTCGCTGGGTCAGGTCGAGGTAAGAATAGCTTCAGGCATGCGCACCTCCTACAAGAACTGTATGCCCGCTCCGCACGGTACGAGGTACAGTTCATATTCCATATTACTCGAAGACTTTTATTTATACAGAGGTCATTGAAACAGGCGCGCGGACACTTCGTGTCCGCGCGCCTGTTTTTCACCCCACACCTCGCTATACTAACTGCTCGGGAACAGGGTGTGCTAGACAGAGTTCCTTAATCTCCGTCCGCACCGCTACTTTCTTCACAGCATCATCTTTGTGACGAAGGGTCTCGAGCATGAGTTCAGCGAGGCGCGTCGCCTCCCGTTCCTTCATGCCGCGCGTGGTCATCGCCGGTGTACCAAAGCGAATACCAGACGGGTCCATCGCGGTACGCGGCTCATCGGCAATCATGTTTTTATTGAGCGTAATACCCACCTCGTCAAGCACAGTCTCCGCCTCTTGCCCGGTAACCCCAAGTGAGCCAAAGACATCCGCCAGGAGCAGGTGGTTGTCGGTACCACCACAAAGAAGTCGTACCCCTTCGCGGATAAAGACAGCTTCCATCGCCTTGGCATTCTTTAGTACCTGCGCAGCATAGATTTTAAAATTTGGGTGGAGTGCTTCACCAAACGCTACTGCTTTGGCAGCAATACTATGCATGTGTGGTCCGCCCTGCATACCCGGGAAGACAGCCTTGTTGATCTTCTTGGCAATCTCAGCATTCTCGCGCACCAAAATCATGCCGCCGCGAGGGCCCCGGAGCGTCTTGTGGGTCGTGGTAGTTATCACGTCAAAACCAGCATCGAACGGATTTTTAAGGGCACCACCAGCAATGAGTCCCGCAATATGAGCCATGTCAGCCACTGTATACGCGCCTACCTCCTTGGCTATCTCTACAAACTTGGCATAGTCGAGTTCCCGAGTATATGCCGAGAAGCCGGCCAGAATAATCTTTGGCTTATGTTCAAGTGCAACCGCTCGCAGGTGATCGTAGTCGATTTCACCAGTATCAACATTCTTCATCTTGTACCGAACAAAGTTGAAGACCTTATTGATAGCCGTAGTGGGGTGGCCGTGCGTGAGGTGACCACCATGACTAAGGTCCATACCCAGCACGGTATCGCCCGGCTCCATGAGAGCAAAGTACATAGCCACGTTCGCCGCCGCACCACCGAGTGGCTGCACATTGGCGTACGCCGCTCCAAACAATTGCTTGGCACGCTCAATCGCAATCGTCTCTACAATATCGGTGTACTGCTGGCCGCCGTAGTAACGCCTCCCCGGGTAGCCCTCGGAGTACTTGTTAGTAAACACCGAACCATTAGCCTCAAGGACCGCTCGCGAAACATAATTTTCACTCGGAATGAGTTCAATACCCTGCGCTTCACGTTCCTCCTCCCCGACGAGCGCTGCAAACACCTCAGGGTCCTGCGCTTTGATGAAGTGATAGGTATTCATAAAACTAAAAATAATTCGCTACGGAATAATGACGACCACCTGCGGATCTCCTGGATCAATAGCAACGTTTACCACCGTATCACCCGGTACCAAGAAATCATCAATCTCCGTGGTTGCCCGATATGGCGCAGCATCGGGTGGCTGTACGAGGAGCGTATACCGCCAGCGCGTACCCGCTGGGTTAGCCTCATCTGCTGGTTCAACTGCCTGCACCACGGCAGTCAAACGTCCCCCCTCAGCCACAATCTGAGAATCTTGCCGGTGCTGCCACCAGGCGGGGGCTTTGACAATAAGGAGCGCGCACACCATCACCATGACCCCCACTAACCCATATCGGCGTATAAACTGCATGCGCATAACGATTACGCTCCCGTACTCCCAAATGCCTTTTCGCCCCGGTCGGCCTCGGGAAGCTGATCAGCCTCTACGAGCTCTGGCTGCACGATAGCCTGAATAAGAATCTGCGCCACCTTGTGGCCCGCTGTAAAGGTGTATGGTGCGTCACTGGTATTAAGAAGGCCAACAAAAATCTCACCGCGATACCCGGCGTCAATGACACCACCGAGGGTCTTGAGACCGCCCTTGTATGCAATCCCGCTTTTATCCCACACCAGCCCCACATACCCCTCAGGAATTGCCATTGCAATACCAGTTGCAATTGACTTCCGCTCCCCGGGCGCCAGCGTAACGTCCCCGACCGTGCACAAATCAAGCCCAGCGTCAGTGGCATGTGCAAACGCAGGTACTTTTGCTTCGGGATGTAGTTTTTTGATGAGTAGTTTCATACCGGAATAATTATGCTGGGTAGTATACCGACTTTAGGCGAGGTGAGCACGTACGGTCTCATAGATGGCCTCGTGTATGGCGGAACGACTACGCAGACTACCGTCTTCGGCCACACAGGAAATGCACTGCCAGTTGTTGAGCGAGGCCAAGAGTTCTTGCGCACAGACCTCCGCCGCCCGCTGGTATTCTTCATTCTTCTCGACCTCGTCGAGCCCACCCCGCACCCTATCTTGGTGCATGAGACCTTTACGCACCTGATACGGCACATCTAGGTAAACAATAAGATCGGGACGCGGCATACCAAAAATCTCATGCTCCACTCGATCGTTCCAGGCTAAAAAATCTCGCAGTCCCACCTCATCACCCACCATCTTGCTCCCTTGGTGGAGCATGTTAGAACTCACATATCGATCAAGGATGACTGTCTTTCCCGCCGCGAGCCATGCCATTAGGTGCGCTTTCGATTCAAAACGATCAGCTGCGTACAGGGTCGAGGCAATCCTGGCATCGAGTATAGAAAAGTCACCTCGTTTGCCACTGAGGCACTCCCTGATCAGCTGGCCAAAGACATTCGTCTCGTAGCCTGGAAACGACATTGTCTCCACGGGCACCCCGGCTGCGTGCAAACGATCTACCAGTAACTTGGTCTGGGTCGCCTTACCCGCCCCATCAGCTCCATCGATAACAATGAGTTTTCCAATTTTTGCCATAGATACCACCATCATACCCTAGCTGGTAGTGCCTCGAGAAATGCGCAGGCACCACACCTATACAAAAACCAGACTCTGTTGCATGGCTGAACGTTTTTGAGTCCCTGTGGCCTAGGGAGGCAGGCGGCCTTGGTACACTACACCTGTATGAAAACCCCCACCACCTTGGAAGACCTCAACCACCACACCACTACCCTGAGCGGAGGTGGCAAAATTGTCATCCTCGACCCCGGTGCCATCCTCACTCCCGAGGCTACTTCCATGCT
>CALRHO010000058.1 GCA_943359405.1 Candidatus Nomurabacteria bacterium | reverse complement strand
TTGAATAACACGGGCTCCCATGTAGTGGTTGTTGGATGGTCACTACCGCGGCGAGAGCTATCGGTTACGACACTGGTGGAGATGTGGATCGCGATGAGTTTGTTTGAAAAGCTCAGCCAACTCGTTGCGATACACTGGTCGTAACCTCTAATGACTATTCTACCGAGTTCGTCGTATTCTGTCTTTTGACTCTTGTTGATAACTTTTATTTGTCGCTTACTGTTGCCTTAAAATACAGTTTTTTTAAGCCATTTGTTAGCGACGTTGTTGGACAGGCTTGCTAAAGACATCAAATACATCTGTCCGCGATCGGCGTATGTTTAGCGCGCAGACACGCGCGCCAGCATATTCCACCGTGTCGTATACGCTGGTGAGCGCACGTCCTGGCGAGCTTGCCACGTAGTAGCAGGAGCATAGTACCCCACCTGTATCGCATCACTACCAAAACGCTGATTCAATTGTGCAACCGTGCTTGCTACAGCCTTTCGCTGTCTTGCTACGAGACTTTCACCCCACAAAGTACCAGCTGTAACCATGGTCGCAGGCACCAAACCTGACAATAAAATACCAGCTTTTTGGTAGGCTACATCGGTTTGGTATAGGCGCGTAAGCATCGCCTGTGCTGTCTGCATAAGCATAAACAAATCAGCAGTCGGTATAGGCAAACACACCCCCTCACTTCCCCACCCCGGAGCGTTGCGCTCATATCGTGAAGAGCGGATAGCAACCGTAAGATATTGGGCACAGAGGCCTCTTTCAAGTAAGTCTTCAACGCCTCGACGAACATGATGCGCTACAGCAGCCTCTACCACCGACCGTCGTTTTGTAGCAGACCGAAATGAACGGCTGTGCATAATGCTTTGTTGTAATTTCGGCGCAATTGCTACGGCGTAGGCCGAGACACCCTGCAATTCAAGCTGCAATCGAGCACCCTCCACGCCAAAACGGCGACGAACAAGGGCAGAATCAGCTACCATCAAATCAGCGGCCGTTTGCAGCCCCGCCTCAGTAAACGCACGTAATCGTTGCGCGCCCACCCCCCAGACATCACCCAACCCTACTGTCGGCGCGCAGACCGCCCAGTCAGCACTCGACAGAAAGCACACACCACGACCACGCTTAGCAAGCGTACCAGCATATTTCGCCAGTGTCTTTGATGACGCTAGGCCTACCGATACTGGCATTCCCAAGGTACGAGCGATTGTGTCCTTAATCTGCCAACCAACGGCCTCAGCCTCAGCCGCCGGCACCAAGAAAAAACCCTCATCAATTGAGTACTGTTCAAAGGTTTTACAAATATTACGAACCACCGAGAATACCCGCCGCGAGAGGTCTCGATATAAAGTGAAATTTGAAGAAAAAACAGTAACCTGCTTGTCCTTTATTATGTCTTTTATTTGAAAGTAAGGGACACCCATCGGAATACCCATGTCTTTTACTTCCTGAGACCGCGCTACCACACAACCATCGTTTGAGGAAAGTACGACTACTGGTTTGTGCTGCAAATCGGGACGAAACAATCGTTCACACGAAACAAAAAAATTATTACCATCAACAAGACCCACTACGTGGGTAGGTGAAGTGTTACTCATGTCTGTTATGCTACCATGGACTCATGTCGATAGAGGCGATTGCCCTTTGGTCTTTCATCGCTGGTGGTATTGGCACCCTCACCGGCTTTGGTACCGCCACTATCATGGTGCCGATTCTTCTGCTCTCTTTTTCAGTACCTGAGACACTGCTCCTTACGGGTATCATTCACTGGTTTGGGAACGTTTGGAAGGTAGGGCTCTTTTGGAGTGGGCTACGCTGGCGAATCATTCTCCTGTTTGGTATACCAGGTCTCTTTTTTGCCTGGGTTGGCGCTCGACTTGTTACCGAGACTTCTAGCATGTATTTGACCCCCACCCTTGGCGCACTCCTCATTATCTATGTAGCATATCTGATTTTTAACCAGCATTTTCGGTTGCCCGCCCGAACGAGCACGGCCCTGTTTGCGGGTGGACTTTCAGGTTTTCTCTGTGGACTCTTTGGCTTCGGGGGCGCTATCCGCAGCGCCTTTCTGAGCGCCTTTGCGCTACCGAAAGCGCAGTACCTGACAACCCTTGGTGCCATTGGACTCATTATTGACTCCGGACGACTCCTCACGTACTGGTTTGAGGGTACACGGGTAGTGAACTTCGGCTTTGCAAGCATTGGGCTATTTGTGTTTGCCTCTTTCCTCGGTGCACTCGTAGCCAAACAAATTATTGATCATATTCCCCAACAGCACTTTCGACTGGTAGTTGGCGGCTTTCTTTTACTGGTCGCCGCCCGTCTTATCTTTCTGCCTGTTTAAACAGACTCGTACCGTACCGATTCACCAGGTTGCAGTGAGGTAAATGCAATGCCACGTTCCTCTAAGATGCGGGCTGCGAGCCCGTGATGAATGGTAATACAATCAGCCCGCTCAATCGCATCATGAACAGGGAAGACTGCCTTTGGCGCTACCTGCAGCGCATAGTGGAGCGCGTCTGTCATTCGACACCACGGACCTCCCACCGGCAGTGCCAATACCTCAACCGGCCGGCCTGGTTTTCCATACGAATCACCCGGATAAAAGAGCCGTTCGCTTATAAAGTAGCCCGTATTCTGCACCTGACCAAATGACTCAAAAATCTCAGCGTGGGCAGTATCAAAAGCCTCGAAATACACACCAGCAATGGTGGCTGCTGCCGTTCCCTCCAGAATCGTAACGTTAGAAATCGCGGCCTCAGCCAAGAGGTGTGCTACGGCACTATTGGTTACTATCGGCACCTCCGGAAAACGCTCACGGAGTGCCTGTACCGTAGGGACGTGTACATGGTCGCTATGTTCATGGGAAATTACCACCACATCCACCCGCTTTGGTAGTGGCGAGGTGGCAGTAAACTTCCCGGGGTCGGTGAGTACTACGGCTGTTTTTAAATCAACCAGAAGGCAGCAATGGCCAATTTTTGTAATCGTCATACGGTGCATCTCCAGTGTACCAAAACTACCGTCATCTGCACTCCATACGAGCGGACCGCACACAAACAAAAACTCCTACTATCATGTACGATAGTAGGAGTTTTGTGGTCGAGCAATGACCGTGTACGTCATGTGGTTATTTAAGGAGTGACCAAATTTTCTGGTCCTCCTCGCCATCAATCTTGAAAAACGCGACGCCCCGGAGGTTATAAGCAGCAGCAATGTCGAGTCGGCCAGCTGCCGTCGTGGCATCACTATAGCTGCCAAATCGTACAGTCACCTCCTGCCCGGTACGTGTGGCGTGGGCGAGCGCCTTGGCTGCCGCCTCGTAGCCACGGGGTGTACCTTTCGGGGTTGGCGATTTATTGAGCATTTCAAAAGGTGAACCTTTCGGAAAGTAGCTCACCACCGCATCGCCACCCACACTGCGCCCCTCTCTGATTCGATACTCCTTGGCGAGCTCTTTAAAACGTGGCAAATTCAGAGTACCAGCCAATTTGTAGTCACGATACCACTCCGGTGCTACAGTAACGTCCCACACCCGACCATACGTAGGGATACCAAGATATACCTGATCCTCAGTAAAATCTTCCAACGCCAAATCCACCACCTTCTCGACCCAGACATCGTCGGCCACCGGCATGTACGGGAGACCTTGCCGTGTCTTGTTGAGTGTGAGGTCAGCCCGCTGCTGATCATAGGTCATAAGCTCAATGCGATCACAATGCTCGGCAATAGCTTTGTAATCATTGGCATAGCGCAACGGATTGGGTACTGTCGTATAGAGGTCTGCGGGTGGTGTCCGAGCCTCGATAGCACAGGTGAGCAGGCGTTCACTCCCCAGTGCGTGCTTAAGGTCCTTTAGAAAGTGTGAAAAATGATCAATGGTGTCTGGTTTCTTCCCTTCGTAATCAATGTTAACCCCATCGTATCTACCCTTTTCCACCATCGTAACAATCTCTTTGATATGCGCATCGCGGAGACGACGGTCACGTAGCACCGTGTGTATTTGTTCACCATCAAACCACATTACTGATGGGATCACCGCCACTCCTTTCTTATCAGCCAACCGAATCAAACTACGCCACCCCCGGTCGCGCAGGCCTGCCTTGTCAACCAAATTTCCTTGGGCCGTTACCTCAAACGCAAAGGGGTAAATGGTATCGAGCGTATCGATATGCTTAGTTGCACTCTTGATGCCGGCAGTATCCTGCCACCAAGGAATCCAACCCGCTACCTCAAGGTCACTACTCGCGGCTGACAGCGGAACAAGTGGGCAGAACCATGAGACTGCAACCAATAGCATGATAAGCAGCACCTGAGCCATTGCCGGTATAGGTGTGGTGATTTCTGATTTCTTCATATCTTTTGTGACGGATACGTAATCGGTTTTCTTTCACACAAATCGTCGTACACTACCAACCACGACCCCCCAGAGATACACATCACCTCCCTCATGAACTACTATCGGCTCGTAGGCTGTATTTTCTGATACGAGAGCTGCCTGTCCCTGCTTTACTACCCAACGCTTAACGACAAGCTCCCCGTACACTGCGGCCACGACAATATCACCGCTGTGCGCCTCGCGCGCTTTATCAACCACGAGAATGTCGCCAGAGAATATCTGTGCCCCCTCCATCGAATCACCCTCAACCCGCACAAAAAAGGTTGAGACAGGATGTTCAATAAGAAGCTCATTAAGGTCAAGTGCCTTCTCAACCATATCGTCACCTGGCGCTGGAAAGCCCGCCGCCGGGCGGGAAGCGTACAGTGGTAGGGTAACTTTTGACAACCGTTCAGCCACAGCGGCCACCGATACAACTGACA
>CALRHO010000057.1 GCA_943359405.1 Candidatus Nomurabacteria bacterium | reverse complement strand
TCTACAACGATAACCAATATTGAATAGACCAGACCACTATAGCCGAAACGTATCAAACCGCAGCAGGGGTGGTAGCGATGCGTAGAAACTTTGAAAAGGAAAGCTCCTTGACCATACCCATCGCAACGACGCCCGCAGCCGAACCTATGACGAGCATTGAACCACCGGTTCCCACACAGATTGCTAAAAGTACCCAGAGGCGGAAATCGGTAGTCTGCATGATGTCAATCGCAGCGGCAGTCAGGGGTATGTTGTCAAAAACGGCCGAGAATGCACCCAATAGAATGCTGCCAAACACCAGCTGACCAACCGTTGGCTCTGCCCCAAAAAGAGCCGTCGACACCATCGCCAAAACACCCAGGTACCCCAGTGCTCCCACCGCAAAGAGAATTCCAATAAAGAACAGGAGGCTGGTAATATCAAGCTTTCCCATCAATTTCTCAATTTCCATGGACAGGTGTGACTCTGAAGAAGTGCGCGTGTTGGCAAAAAAACCAATCAGGAGTCCGACCGCACCAACACCAAAAAGAAGCCCCATAAACGGCGGCAGTCCGACCAAGTGTGCAAGCGGCGGTAGCGCAAAGGATGCGAACGTTGCGCCGATAACTACTTTTTCTGATTTACTCAAGGTCACCGTCTCGTAGGTTTCTGGCCGCTCATCAGTCGTATCGCCCTTAATTTGTCGCTGAAACAAAAACGTACTTACTATCAGGATAGCAAGCGCAGGCAAAAAGCCCCACGTGATGATTTCGAGGGCGGTAAACTTACCAGCCAACCAAAGCATAATGGTCGTAACATCACCAACTGGCGAAAAGGCGCCGCCGGCATTGGCAGCCACCACAATTGAACCGGACGCAATTAACAAATTTCTTCCTTTAAAGAATCGCCGGGCAATTTGGACCATCACAATGGTTGTCGTCAGGTTGTCGATTACCGCTGACAGAAAAAAAGCGATGGTGGATACCAATATCAACTGGCCACGGTCAGTAAGACCGAGTGCAAATAGTCGCGCCCGCAGCAGGTCAAAGAAACGGTAGTGAACCAGTACTTCAACCAGCGCCATGGCTGCCAAAAGGAAAACCACGAGCGAAAAAGTCTCAGCCGACAGTACATGGAGTGTATTTTCAACGAGTGATCCGTGGCCGGCATCAGCACCGCCATGTTCGGCTACCTCGGTAGTGCCATGTAGGTCGTCATAGTGCATTTCGGTAGCCGCTGGTGCAGTACCGGTTACCGCAATAAGACCCCATAGCACGGCAGCCAGGGCGGTAGCGGTAATAGATTTATTAATTTTTGATTGGTGCTCGAGGGTAATTAATACATACCCCAACACAAAAATCACACACGCAGCAATAAACATACCAATCGGTTACTGAATACTAAAAACCCTCACCTCTCCTACCTACCCTAAAACGGTTGCTGATGCTCCAGATACGCAATTCCGGTCTGCTTACGAGCTTCGAGTGTCGGCAAGAGACGACGGGCACTGTTTGGACGCAGTAGCACTGATGCTTCATCTACGGTCACAAAACGGTGTGCTACCAGTGACGGTGGTAGCACAATTGCTGCCGCCTCGGCGTCAGTAATAGTACCAGCATCAAAGATAAACATCACATACTCTTCGGGTAAACCACGATAGTCAACACTGAGAAGCCGGGGCGTTGAGCGCACTTCCAAACCAAGTTCAGCCGTCACCTCCCGCCGCAGGGCAGCGCTCGGTGACTCCCCCACTTCAACATAGCCACCTGGAAAAATCCAACCTTCTTTATGTGCTGGCTGGACGATCAACACCCGGCCCGCCGTATCGGTAAGGAGCGCCGCTACAACAATGTCTTTTGATACCTGATGTTTCACTCTTTCAGTCTACCATCACACCAAGCGAGAGCAAGTCCACCACGGAATACCAGGGTTGCCGGGTTTGTTGTCACCAAATCCGGTAGCCTGCGAAACCATTTGCGACTCCACCCACACAAGCAAAAAACGGCACCCTTGGGTGCCGTTTTTTGCTTGTGTGTCCAGGACTGGATTTGAACCAGCATGCCCGTGAAGGCGCTACCACCTCAAGGTAGTGCGTCTACCAATTTCGCCACCTGGACAAAACTATCGTATTGGGTGTGCGCCATTATGCACACAAAGTAGCCCAAACGCAAGATGCGCACATACAAAAAAACCCCAGCAGAGGCTCGGGCATTTTTGTGTATTTCATTATGAGTCCTTCTTTGCGTCAGTCTCTGGAGCGACTTCTGGAGCTGGCTCTGCCGGTGCCTCAGGAGCAATCTCGGCTGGCACCTCAGCCGGAGCCTCAACCACTTCAGGTGTGGGTACTTCTTCCTCCGCTACTACCTCAGGAGCGACTGATGCGGCAGCTTCAGCGGCCACCTCTACCGACGCTTCAGCTGCAGCCTCGACCGCAGCGGGTGCCGGTGCCTCTGCTACTACCTCAGCGGCAGCTGCTTCAGCGGCCTTGGCCTCAGCCAGAGCGGCGGCTTCTTCCTTAGCCTTAAGCTCAGCATCCTCGAGCGCCTTACGTTCTGCCTCCTCGGCAGCCTTGGCTTCGGCAGCAACACGAGCAGCACTCTCCATTTCTGACTCGGTAGAAAAACCAACCACACTCATACGACGCATCTGGCGCTTTACTTCGCGTGCTACCTTCTCACGGATGTAGTAGAGCTTGGCACGACGGACCTTTGCACGTTTGACAATTTCGAGCTTGTCGATATTTGGTGAGTAGAGCGGATAGATCTTCTCAACACCAACCCCACTGGCTACCTTACGCACGGTAAAGGTTGCGCCTGGCTCATCACCATGCTTACGAGCGAGTACCAAGCCCTCAAACACCTGAAGACGAGTCTTACCCTTGTCCTGGATTTTTTGGTGGACGCGTACCGTGTCACCAACACGAAGACCGAGCGACGCTCGCTCTGTCATATTGACCGGTGAGGTTACAACCCCCCTAACTGCTGTGTTCATAATGAAATTCCTTTAATTTTGGCGCCTTTTAATTCAGGTGTCTGGGCCTTGAGCCCTCGCCGTTATGTGCGCGCTAATCTACCACAGCATCGACTACTCTGCAATACGCTCGGCCGCTTCCTCAAAGGCTTGGGGTACTGGCGCCACAAAGCGCTCGGACTCACCGCTCGGCAGTATCAGTTCAAGCACATGGGCATGCAGTGCCAAACGCTCTAAACCAAGATTATTTGAACGCTCGACAAAGGTCGGTGCGTAGAGCGTGTCAGCCACAATCGGTCGGTCAATCGCCTTTAGGTGCACCCGGAGCTGGTGCGTACGACCAGTTTTGGGAATGAGTTTTAGATACGAAAACGACTCACCGTCGTACTCCCCTACACCAATGCGCTCGTAGTCGGTCACCGCTGCACGCAGAAGCCCCTTTGCCCCCTTCTGAGCCGAACGGAGACGGAAATCCTTGGCGCTGCGGCCAATTGGTCGATCAATGGTACCCCAGCGATCATGGACACGCCCATAGACAAAAGCGCGATACTCCTTCTTTACCAGGCGGTCATGAAACTGCTGCTTGAGCCATTCATACGCTGCCTGATGCTTGGCGAGTATGAGCGCCCCCGACGTATCTCGATCAAGGCGATGGACTACACCCGAGCGCTCGAGCGCCTTTCCCTGTGGTGAGCGACCCGGCTCACCAACACCGGCAAGTGCAGGAATATACGACACCGCCCAACCAGCCACCGTCTCAGCGGCCGAGGTCTCCTCGTCTTCATGCACCAAAAGCCCCGCGGGTTTATTGATGACGATGACATCGTCATTCTCAAATAGGATGGTAGGGTTCATAATAGGTGTTATAGGCCACGACGACGCTCGCGCGCTGCGTACTCCTCGAGCATACGGTCAAACGCTTCTTTCGTAAATGCTGGCCAGTAGGTGGGAGTGAAGATAAGCTCACTATACGACAGCTGCCACGGGAGAAAATTTGAAATCCGCTGCTCGCCACTGGTACGAATGAGGAGGTCAACATCTGGCAGCGCAGCTGACCACAAAAGCGACCGGAACGTCGCTTCGTCTACGGGTTTGCCGCGCTCGATGGCAGTGTTGATTGCTGCTACAAGCTCAGCCCGACCACCGTAGGAGAGCGCAATCCAAATGGTTGTACCCGTGTACTGGTTACTCCGCTCCTCCAGATCAGACATGAGTTGCTGCAGTGCTGGGGCAAAGTCGTGTCGCTGTCCAATAAATCGCACCCGCACACCCAACTCGCTTCGGTCTGCCAAATCTGCCTCAGTCTGCGTATACTGTTCGCGGAGCGCCTGTTCAAACAAAGCCAGTAACGTCGTTACCTCCTCTTCACTTCGTTTCCAGTTCTCGGTCGAAAATGCATAAAACACGGCATGGGCAATACCAGCGTCGCGCACCCACCGTACCACGTTCTTGAAAGTCTCAAAACCAGCCACATGACCAGCGAGTCGGTCTTGCCCCTGTGCGAGCGCCCAGCGGCGATTACCATCCATAATAAAACCAATACAGTGAGGAATGGGGGTGTGTGCCATACGCAAAGTGTCTAATGTAACACCGAAAAGTCGTGATAGGTTGTCCGTGCCGTTCGCCACTCTGTCTCCACTCCTTCCACTACTGCCTGCAGTGATCCTTCGTGGATATACTCCATAAACGCCTTGAGTACGTCGGGCATCCCCTGAGCACAGACCTCTACCGCCCCCGAGGGTACGTTACGCACATAACCAACCAATCCGAGTTCGGTAGCGGCTGACTCAAGATAGGTACGGTACCGCACCCCCTGTACTTTCCCCGTCACCACACAATATAGTTCAGTCATCGTGACCCTAGTATACGGGCTATTGTGGCGATTTGAAATTATTTGAAAAACAGGTACTATGTTGCGTACTTGGTTTTTCCAAGTTTTGGGCGCTTAGCTCAGTTGGTAGAGCAATTCATTTACACTGAAAAGGTCAGGGGTTCGAGTCCCTTAG
>CALRHO010000056.1 GCA_943359405.1 Candidatus Nomurabacteria bacterium | reverse complement strand
GCGAGAGCATGGGGGCCGTTGCCGTTTGGCTTCCGGCGGGGATCGAACCCCGCCGACGGGGACCCAGCCAAAGCGAAGCGACGGCTGGGCGTCGGTGGGGCGGGGTCGCGACTGCGTGCTGGTTTGGAGCCAGAGGCGAACAAAGCAGCTGCAGTGGTGACCGATTCCTGGCGGGAGCACAAACGGCCGGCCCACATGCGAGAGCATGGGGGCCGTTGCCGTTTGGCTTCCGGCGGGGATCGAACCCCGCCGACGGGGACCCAGCCAAAGCGAAGCGACGGCTGGGCGTCGGTGGGGCGGGGTCGCAAGTACGTAGCGGATTCCGAACAAAGTGAACCAGTCAGCTTAGTGATCAATGACCACCGGTGCAGCCAGTAGTTACAGTTACAACCTCCCTCTTTGACCGCACCGGGTAGTCGCGCTATGGTGTGTGAAGAAAAGGGAGGGTGCAACGATGCGTGCAACGATGCGTGCAACAAGAATTGAACTAAAGCGAGCGTGGTCAGCCTTTTGTCTGGATCGGAATTTCTGGTTGGTGTCTGCGCTTGTGCTTCTACTCTACTTGCTCGTAGCGTCATTGCCGTTGTGGCTGATGTTTTTTCTACCGTTCTTTCTTGGCTACATGGTAATGCTTGTTTGCCTCCATGGTCCACAGCGGTGGCTCTTGGTTGTGCTGCTACTC
This sequence comes from Candidatus Nomurabacteria bacterium, assembly GCA_943359405.1. Classification (GTDB taxonomy): domain Bacteria; phylum Patescibacteriota; class Minisyncoccia; order Phycocordibacterales; family UBA918; genus OLB19. The sequence goes on along the minus strand of CALRHO010000056.1, from coordinate 4,451 downwards.
GTACCAATCATCATCCATTGAGGGAGTGATGCCATGAACTACATCCTTTCGTCGGGTAGAAGGTTTTTGTCGGGGGTAGGGGCTTTCATCTGGATGGCGCCGCTCGTGTTGGTATGGTCGTTGAGTGACCAACTACGTTGGCACCCCCGTCGAACCTACCTCATTGTAGCGGCGGTCGTAGGATCGCTCTTATTGGTTCTGTAGGTGGCTGGAAAAAGGGCTTGCACTACCGGCGAGCCCTTTTCTTTTTCGGAAACGTTAAGCCGTGGTATTCTGGCGTTTATGCGTAGTCTTGGTATTGATTATGGGAGTAAGCGGGTAGGTCTTGCCCTCTCTGATGAGGGTGGCACCATGGCGTTTCCTCATGCCGTTGTGCGGAATGATGCCTCGCTTTTAAAAACCATCGTAGCCCTCATCGAAGCCAAGCGTGTGGAGCAAGTAGTGATTGGACACTCGCTTGGTCGTGATGGAGTACCAAATAAAATCCACGCTGCGGTGGAGGCGCTCATTGGTGACCTAACGCTCGAGGTTGGCATTCCGGTCCACCTCGAGCCCGAACATTACTCCACGCAAGCGGCTCTGCAAATTCAGGGACGCACCGATATGACCGATGCCTCAGCTGCTGCTTTATTACTTGATAGTTTTCTTACCCGTAATCGCTAGTACCTTTTTATGGACACCATTTCGTATGAACAATTTGCTGCCCTCGATATCCGTGTTGGCACCATAACCGCGGTGGCGGTAGTGCCAGAGGCCGATAAACTCCTTATGCTCACGGTAGATATTGGTGAGGCGGCGCCGAGACAGATTATTTCAGGCATCCGCACATTCTTTGCTGATCCGCAGGAACTGGTCGGGAAGCAGTGTCCCTTTCTAGCCAACCTGGCACCCCGTACGATTAAGGGGCTTGAAAGCCAGGGAATGATTTTGGCGATTGGCGATGACACGCAGTTTTCACTCCTGCATCCAGCGGTAGCAGTGGCCGTTGGGAGCAAGGTCCGTTAGAGGACGGTGTGAGTTTACTTCACCGTTTTTTACGCTCAAGGAAGTATACTGGAAGGGAAGACTCCTATGAGCGTCCTTTCTTTTGTGCGAACCTTGATGCCACCACCACGTTTTCTTGCCTTGCCAAGTATTGGGGTTGATATTTCTGATACTACCCTCAAGTATGTGGCCCTCTCGGGTGCTTTACGGCCTGGTGCTCCGCAGTCAGTGCGTTTGTGGGGAAGTATTGATATTCCGACCGGTGTGGTGAGTCGTGGTGAGGTTAATGATGTAGGAAAACTGACCGCAGTACTGCGGGAGTTAAAGGCTGCGACAGGGGCAGATTTTGTACGAGTGTCACTTCCCGAGGAGCGAGCCTACCTATTTGAGACCCAGATTAAGCGTGATGTCCCGAGCCGAGAAATTCGAAGCACATTGGAGTTTCGACTCGAAGAAAACGTACCCATTCCATCACGCGAAGTTTTTTTTGATTATGAGATTCTCCCGCACCACCAGAACGAGCGCTCCGTGCAGGTAGTGGTTGCTGCCTACGCACGAGATACTATTCTCAAATTTCATGAGGCGAGCGTAGCGGCAGGACTCACGCCACTTGCGTTTGTGGTAGAGGCGCAGGCCATGGCGCGCGCGGTGGTTAAAACCGGGACGCCAGGAACGGTCATGCTCGTTGATTTTGGAAAAAATCATACGGGGATAGGAATTGTGATGAACGGTACCCTCGTGTACACCGCTACGATTGAAATCGGTGGTAATAATCTTTCCCAGGCAATGCGTAAAGTGCTGGGTGATCGATCAGAGGAGGAGCTCACCCACCTGAAAAACACGCAAGGACTGATTCGTGCCGCTAACGACTCACGACCGTACGATGCACTCATTTCTACCGTGTCAGTGATTCGCGATGAGGTAGCAGCACGGATGGAGTACTGGCACTCAAAAGAGACCCCGCACTCAGCACGTCGCATCAATCGCATTATCTTGGGTGGCGGAGGGGCCAACCTAAAGGGTCTCCCTGAGTATTTTTCTGAGACCCTTGGGGTACCTTGCGAACGAGGGGATGTCTGGACGAACGTGGCCCCGTTTATTGACGAGTTACCACCAATAGAACGGCGGTTCTCGCATGGATACGCCATCGCAATTGGCCTGGCGCTTGAACGTGCTGCATAGGTACCTATGATTAATCTCATTTCACCAGATGCCCGAAGACGTATTACTACCGAGTATTGGGTGCGCGTGATAACGGTGTGGCTGTTTTTGCTGACAGTAGCAGCGATGCTTGCTGGGGCCTTTTTGCTCCCTCCGTATATGCTGGTAACCTCTCAAGTGCGTTCATTTGTAGCCGAAGCCGAAGCCGCTAAAGCATTGGTCGCCAATGGTGATGGTACCGCGCGGGCACTCATAATTGCGAGTGACCAGGCTCGGCTACTCATAGACGCTGAACGAACGCTACGCTTCACGGCTATTATTGATGAGTTAGTTCAAGTGGTCGATGAGGGGATTGTGGTTCGTGAGTATAACTTTTTACGAACAGCCAGTGGAGTGGCTCCGGTGCAGGTAGGTGGGGTAGCGGAAACCCGGCAGTCGTTGGCTGCATTCCGTGATGCATTACTTGCGCAGCCGTTAGTAACGGCGGTCGATTTACCGATTTCGAGTTTTGCAAAGGATCGAGATATTCAGTTTTTGATTACACTTACTATCGCGAGCTCTACCTCAAAACCATGACTCTGACCGCTCGTACAAAAAAGTACTTCATACTTTCGCTCCTGTCAGCGATAACTGTCTTTGCTATGACCGGCTACCTGTTAGTGCAGGTTCGTCAGCAAGGACAAGCCCTGGAATCAAGTTTGGCAATCATCACAGAAAAAAACGCTCAGGCAGCTACCTTTTCGAAAATCGAACGCCAAATTGCTGAGTCGTTGGAGGATCGCACAAAAATTGCCAACGCTTTCTTAGACAGTGCTGCAGAAGGGCCAGATTTTCTCTCGATGTTAGAGCTGTGGGGAACAGAGTATGGCCTACGTATGGCTGTACTAGACTTACGAGAAGTGTCCGGTACGGTCGGTGCTAAAAGGAAGGAGGTGATGGTCAAATTTTCCTTCGTGGGTGAGACAGCGTCGGTGATGGCGTACGTCGCATTGCTCGAAGCGCTTCCGTACCATACTCGACTTGAAAGTTTGGTCATAAGAGAAGGGGCTGAAACCGGGCAGGCGCGTGCCGAGGTTGATCTGCGGATAACAATTTTCCCAGCGTCATGAAAATCACTCGAGACAAAATGGCCATGATGGTTACCAGCGTCTTACGTGGTGGCACGTCATATCGAACACATGATCTTATTCATCCCGACCGGGATTGGTTGATTGGTTTTGGCTGTTTTGTAGTGCTTTCAATGGGTGCTGGGTGGTGGGCAGCTAGTCTGTTTAATCGGTTCACTGATCCAGCCCGTCTAATCCCTTCAGAGGTGTCATCCGAGGTGGTTACTTTCAGGCCGGCACAAATCGAAGCCGCACTTGAGGCTCTTGAAGCCAGAGAGGCACGGTACCAAGCGGCTGAGTCAATCTTGCGTCAGGCTGTGCCAGTTGGTTCCATTGACCGTACCGAAGTTGGCGACGATACCGCTACAACTTCTGAGATGATTGTCGTGCCAGCGAATGAAGCGACAGCAGTCGACGATGATCGTGGTAATGATAGTGACCGTGATGGTGATGTGTTGCCTGCCAATCCTGATGCAGACGTGGCGGAGTCGAGTGAGGGGGTGGTGTCCGAAGTACCCGCACTGGCAATTTGAACACCGCGATAACGACAAGCCCATCTTGAACACCGTGTGGGTGCATGCCGGGGGCACACGCCTCACTCCGTTCGTCGGGTGCCCCCACCAGGAATCGAACCGTACCGGTTCAGTACCCTGATTGGATTTTCTGTTCGCACAGCTCCAGAAAATGCTCAATCAGGCTTCGCTTCCTGGACGAAAGCGCCCCACGCTTTCTTGGGGACACCGCCTCACTCCGTTCGTCGGGTGCCCCCACCAGGAATCGAACCTAGATCAACGGCTTAGAAGTCCGCGGCTTTATCCATTAAGCTATGGGGGCGTGACTAGCAGCATAACAGGGAATTGGGGGAGGTAAAAGAAAAAGGGCGGAACACACGTGTGTGTTCCGCCCCGGGGCCGACTTTCGTCCCTGTTACTGCCACTTCGGTAGCGATGCCACCGGTACGGCAGAGGTATACAGTCTAGCATCGAGAATAGAGTCCAAGGGCCTTTCTAAACTTCAATGTGAAGTTAGAAAGCATGGTTGGTTCCAGGTCGTCTACCCTGGTCCGTCTCCATAGTATCTCGATACCATGCCCTACGTTCAATATATACCGTCAACTCGTTTCGTGCAATCGCCTATTGAGCGCCCACAAACACAAAAACGCCCGAAGGCGTTTTTGTGTTTGTGGGCGCTAAGGGACTC
>CALRHO010000055.1 GCA_943359405.1 Candidatus Nomurabacteria bacterium | reverse complement strand
TCAAGCAATGCCAGCAGCCCACTGCAAACTAACCCGCTCCAAAACACCACCGACTTCACCATCTCGTGCTTGCCTCAGGTTCCAACCTATCCAGATCTACCCGCTTCTGATGAAACAGTGCGTGTGGAAGTGGTGCCGACGCTTGAGGAGCTCTAGTTGAGAGTGACGTGGGTTGCGACACCAGCTGTAAAACGGCTGGTGTTTTGCTTTTGCTAAGTACTGTTGATGAAAACATTCGATACGTCATGGGAGTGTAGCTAGTACTTGGAGAAGGGTAGGTAATTGTAGAAATTTGGTGCTTTCTGCGCCTGCATAACATTTGTACCCGGTATAACGTTATAATGGTTGTATGTGCGGCATCTTTGGATACGTGGGGCAGCGACCGGCAGCACCGATTATTCTTGATGGTCTACGGGCGCTTGAGTACCGAGGGTATGACTCGGCCGGTGTGTATGTAGCAGGTAGTGGGGTAGTGAAGGCGACCGGACCTGTAGACATTGTCGCATCATTGGTACCCAAGACCTGGACGGGTACGTCTGGTATCGGACACACGCGTTGGGCAACCCATGGCCCACCGACCGAGCGTAATGCCCATCCGCACAGCGACATGAGCGACTCACTGTGGATTGTTCATAACGGCATTATTGAAAATTACCAGGCCCTCAAAGAGGGACTCCTGATGCAAGGGGTGCAGTTTAGTTCTGATACCGACACTGAGGTTCTGGCAAAGTTAATCGGCAGTCTCTACCGGGGTGATGTGCGTGAAGCAGTTTTGGCGGCCTTGTCTCTGGTCGAGGGAGCGTATGGCATTGCGGTAATGAGTGAACACGACCCGTACCGCCTGGTAGTGGCAAGACAAGGGAGTCCGCTTGTGATTGGTCTCGGGACGGGTGAGAACTTTGTAGCCTCAGACGCAGCTCCCTTACTTATCCATACTAAGGATGTCGTATATCTCACTGACGGTGAGGTGGCCGTCATTGACCGTCAGTCATACTCAATAACCAATCGCGCTGGTAAGGCGCACACACGGCTGCCGGAACGCATTGAATGGTCGGTAGAAACATTGCAGAAGAATGGATATGCTCACTTCATGGAGAAAGAGATTTTTGAGGCACCAAGTGTCGTTGAAAATACCATTCGAGGGCGACTGCTCCTTGAACGTGGGCGAGCAAAGCTTGGTGGTATAGAAGCCCATCTTCCACATTTGGCAAGCCTTGAGCGATTGCTCATTGTCGGTTGTGGTTCAGCGTATTACGCTGGGCAAGTGGGGCGTATCATGCTTGAGGAGTACGGGGGGCTACCAGTAGAGGTGGAACTGGGGAGTGAGTTTCGCTATAAACGCATCTTTGCACACGACAAAACTGCCGTACTTGCCATCACTCAGTCGGGTGAGACCGCTGATACCCTTACCTCGGTGAGGCGTGCGAAGGAGGCTGGTCTTTTGACCCTGGGCATTGTTAATGTCGTCGGTTCAACCATTGCGCGTGAGACTGATGCAGGTATCTACAATCATGCTGGTCCTGAAGTAGCGGTGGCGTCCACGAAGGCATTTATTTCACAACTCACCGCGCTTGCCTTATTGACGCTCGCTGTCGCACGAGAGCGAGGTCTTTCACTGCAAGACGGCCAGGCAATTGCTCAGGGACTTCAAGAACTACCAGCTGCCTTACAAACCGTACTTGACCGGGCAGCAGAAATAAAAGCAATTGCAGCCACCTACGCTACGTACCGGGATGCTATGTTTATTGGTCGCAAACTCCATGCACCGATTGCCTATGAGGGAGCACTAAAACTAAAGGAAGTGACTTATCTTCATGCGGAAGCCTATGCGGGTGGGGAGCTTAAGCATGGTTCGATTGCACTCCTTGACCCATCATTTCCGGTTGTTGCGCTCGCACCGCGCGATGCTGTGTACGAAAAAATGATTTCAAATATTGAGGAGGTACGGGCGAGGCAAGCACCAGTGTTTGCGATTGGTACGGCAGGTGACCATGATTTGTCGCGAGTAGCAAACGATGTGTTTCTGGTGCCGTCAGTGCACCCACTCCTCCAGCCAATCGTGACAGTACTTCCGCTTCAGTTATTTGCCTATTATGTCGGAGTGGCGCGTGGACTCAATGTCGACCGGCCGCGAAATTTGGCTAAGAGCGTGACGGTGGAGTAGGGGGTCTAATCATTAAGCACCGCTACAGTTTCGGGGACTTGCCCCCTATCGTGGCGGTTATGGCGGCGTGGTCACTAACACCAAAAACAAGTTGTACATCCTGTACCTCAAGCGAGGGGTGTGCGAGCAGGTAATCGACCATGAATTCGTTAAACAAAAATTGGAACTCAGGTGAATTTGCCAGTCTATGAAACGATCTATCAAGACTACTCCGGTAACTTTCTGGAATGGTATCAATATAGTGCGAGGTTAAAGTTTTGTAGAGTGGATTGTGGTGTCTGGGGATGTTAAGATCACCAACGAGATAGTGTGGTTTACAAGAAGTAAGTATCGCCAGGAGTGCATCGAGTGTACTGATTTGCTCGATGCCCGGCTGGTTACCATTTGGGGTCCAGGTAAAGTGAGTCGTGGCCAGAGTACCAAAGGTAAAGGTTGCAACAATAACTGCCCGGGCAACGGTACCATGCGGGTTTATGGGATCGTGATGAACAATGGTTGGTTGTGGCTGATGATAGTACTGGCAGTGAGTAGTGTGTGCTTGGTTGCTGGCCAATACTACTCCTTCGGTAAACGTCCCGCGCCCATTAGTACGGATGGTGGTGGGTGCAAACGTAACCGCGTACCCTTCTTTTTTTAACCAAACGGTAAAATCTTCAGGTGCCTCCATGAGGCAAATCACGTCAGCCTGATAATCATGCAAAAAATCACGTACCGTATCGAGGTGGGCGTTCCCTTCAACATTTAACGAAATCAGTTTCATGGTGCGTATTTCATATCGCTGCGGAAGCGGAGGGATTTGAACCATACCGGTTCAGTACCCCGATTGGATTTTTTGTTCGTATACTCCAAAAAATGCTCAATCGGGCTTCAAATCCCTCACGGAAGTCCCCCGGACTTCCTCGCTTCCTCCGTTCACTGCGGAAGCGGAGGGATTTGAACCCTCGAGAAGGTTTCCCCTCTGCCGGTTTTCGAAACCGGTGCCTTCGACCGCTCAGCCACGCTTCCAGTGTTTGTATAGTACCTTAATCTCCCCTGAAAGCGTGGCCTCGCACCGCTCCCGCTGCCGTGTCGCTTTCGCTCCAAACGGTAGTCGGCCGCTACGCGCCCGATTGGATGAAATCTAAAGCCATTTAGATTTCATAGCCACGCCTTCGTACTTGGCGATGGTATACTAGCACCGTTATTCGTAAGATTCTAGTAATTTGTATGCTTAAAGCAGGACGTAAGGCGCCAACATTTAAGTTGGCCGATCAGGATGGAAAGATGCATGCGCTCAAGGATTATGCAGGGAAGTGGCTACTTATATATTTCTACCCCAAGGATGATACACCCGGCTGTACCAAGGAAGCCTGTGCCATTGCTGAAATCTATAAGGACTTCAAGCGTATGGGTGTTGCGGTATGTGGGGTAAGTAAAGACTCAGTGAAGTCACATAAGAAGTTTGCCGAGAAATATTCGCTGCCGTTTACGCTTCTCTCAGATGAATCAACCGAGATGATTCAGAAATATCAGGCTTGGGGTGAAAAGACGATGCGTGGCAAGAAGTATCTCGGTACCTTCCGCGTTTCGTACCTCATCGCACCCGATGGGACGATTGCTAAGGTCTACCCTGACGTCGACCCGGCTAATCACGCCCTAGAACTCCTTACCGACCTCAAGGCTATCCAGAAGGAAGCGAAGAAGGCAGCCAAGGCCGCAGCGGTTTAGGTCTGCAGCGACAGACACGAGCAAAGAAAAAGGCCGGCGCACCTGTGCCGGCCTTTTTCTGCCCAAACGAGTTATTTGAGACCAGCGCGGAGGCTCTGCATCGCTTCAATTTCAGCGGACTGCGTGCGGATGATGGTTTCGGTGAGTGTGCGCATTTCCTCGTGTTCGATAAACGGCTCAACGCTGCGGGCCATCATGATAGCGCCCATATGGTGGTGCACCATGTCTTCGAGAAACACCTTGTCAAGTTCGGTACCGCTGAGGATGGAGAGGTCACGCATCATCGGTTCGTAGATGCCTTTGTCTGCATACGGGGTACCGTACCAGCTCTCGTACCACTGCCTCATGTCGGCAATCTCGCGCTCCTGTGCCGTGATGATGTTTTCTGCCAAGGTACGAATCTCTGGGGTCGAGCCGCCACGCGCGAGCACTTCCTTGGACGTACTTACAGCCTCTTCATGGTGGGGAATCATGTGCTCAATAAACTCTCGTTCACTTTTTACCATCATATCCATGTGCATGTTGTGTTCACCCATGCCATGCCCAGCATGGTCACCACCCATGCTCATACGCATAGGCATACCGTCACGATCGCTGTGATGGTCATCGTACCGACCGTACGTTTCCATACCGTGGTGACCGTCGTACTTGGTTAGGCCATGTACCGCGTAGCCGGTAATGGCACCAATGAGGAACGCGAGCCCGGTTGCTAAGACAATGGTGTGTTTCATATATTCATTATACGGACGGTCGCTGGTTTTATTACACTACCGTACAATGGCCTGGTATGAATCGTATGCTGTTTATTGTTCTGGTTATCACGGTACTGCTTATTGTGATTGATGGTCTGGTAATTACCCGTGCGCCCACACCGACGGTATCACTATCGTCATCGTCTTCACAGCCGCCGGCAGCAGAAATGATTCAAGCCGAGGTTGTCGATGAGGCGGTGAATGATAGGGCTACTTTGTCCGAGGTGACGCTCGGTGGTGAGCAGTACCTGGTCCTCGGGGTAGTCGACGGGGACACGATTGATGTGCAGATTAATGGTGACTCAAGGCGGGTTCGGTACATTAGTGTTAATGCGCCCGAGACGGTACATCCGACCCGGGGTGTCGAGTGCTTTGGGGCGGAAGCCAGTGCCTACAACCGGGCCTTGGTCTCTGGGCAATCCGTGCGGCTGGAAAAAGACGTGAGTGAGACCGATCAGTACGGTCGTCTGCTGCGCTATGTGTATGTGGATGAGGTGCTGGTAAACGAGGCGCTTGTGGCCGAGGGCTATGCCAATGTTTCTACCTACCCACCGGATGTCCGCTATACTGACCGCTTCCGCGCGGC
>CALRHO010000054.1 GCA_943359405.1 Candidatus Nomurabacteria bacterium | reverse complement strand
TCTTGACCCTGATTAGATAGCACGACTAGTTTTGCGCTGCAGTTTGGGTATGTGGCTTTAATTGTGGTGAGCAACTCCAACCCTCCCATACCCGGCATAACCATATCAAGCATGATTACATCATAAACAGAACCTTGCTCTAGCTTTGCGAGTGCTAAACTTGCGCTATCTACCGACTCAACCTCATGCCCACCCTGTACAAACTTGGTGGCATACATATCACGAAGAAAATTGTCATCATCAACCAGTAGTATCTTCATTACCTCCTATTATAGGCGCTTCGGCCTCAGTATTGACTTGGTTATCGACAGGAAGCGGTGCTTCTTCGAGGAGAAGCTCGGTACCTGCCTTGGTACCGAAGGCATTCATTTCCTGGTAAGGAATCACATGCTCGAGAGCTTTAATGATTGCGTCTTCCTGCATCGTCATAAAGCCATGGGCACGTGCCACATTAAACATCTGCTCTTCAGAGCCGTTGGTAAGAATCAATTCTTGAATCTCGTCATTTACCTCGAGAACTTCTACAATAGCGACACGCCCTTTAAGACCGGTCGCACTTTGTGGGGATGGTTCAGGGTGAACAATGGTGCGATTTGTAGGAACACGATCGTGGTACCTTGAAGGGAGTGTCTTGAAGGTTTCATCAATCATCATCTCCATACTTTTAGAGACCGCTTCCTCTCGACCCGTACCTTTGTGTACGCGCCGCGCCAAGCGTTGTGCAATCGCTAGTTTTAAGGTCGGTGCAATCAGGTAAGGATCAACTCCCATGTCGATAAGACGAGGCACTACTCCGATGGCATTATTGGTGTGAATGGTCGAAAGCACCAAGTGTCCCGTAAGGGCTGCCTGGATTGCCAGTTGGGCAGTTTCTTTATCACGAATCTCACCCACCATAATAATATCGGGGTCTTGACGCAGGGCGGCACGCAAACCGGCCGCAAACGTGTAGCCAATTTCTGGTCGTACCTGCGATTGTGCGACACCATCAATATTGTATTCTACCGGGTCTTCAAGTGACAGCACGTTCTTCGTGAGTCGGTCCATTTCTGAGAGTAGTGCATACAGTGTTGTCGATTTACCAGAGCCAGTTGGACCGGAAATAAGAATGATGCCGTGTGGCTCATCCTTCATTTTACGAATTACCGTTAGAAGATGTGCACTGATACCGGTGTCTTCGAGCTTGGTTACGTTTTTGGTGTTATCCAAAATACGCATGACGACCTTCTCACCAAAATTTGTAGGAAGTAACGAGACACGAAAATCAATCTTTCGGTTGTCAAAGTTAGCCGAAAAACGTCCGTCTTGCGGTCGGCGACGCTCATCCAGCCGCATCGTAGAAAGGATCTTCACCCGCGCCACTACCGCACCATGGACCGCCTTCGGCAACTCAAGTGACGTAGCAAGTGAACCGTCAACCCGGAATCGAACAACTACTTTTTGGTCTCGCGGCTCAATGTGAATATCTGACGCACCACCATCAACCGCGTAACGCAAAATTGTTGCCACGATTTTGGTTACCGGTGCGTCCGCTTCTATATGCTCAAGGGCTTTCTTAGTCTGCTCCCTGGTCTCTTCAGAGCTTGCAGCAATTTCAGCATCTAGTTCGCTCTCAAAGCTCCCGAGTGCGTCAGAAACCTCCCCCTTAAGATTTTCGTAGAATTTAAGTGCCTGCTCAATGTCCCGGTCGAGCATAAACACCATCTTGTATGGCAGGTTATGCTTCGTACTAATGAAATTGAGTGCCTCACGAACCTGGATGTCATCAGGATTATTAACCCCCACCTCCAGCACGTTATCAACCAAAGACAATGGCACCATGCGGTAGTGGGTGGCGGACTCTTGCGGAATGTAGTTAAGCACGTCTTGAGGAATGGAACTACTCTCCACCAGTACCTGGGCTGACACTTGATAGTACTCTGCAAATAAACGTCTGACGATTTCAGCATCAAGACCCACTTGCAGAAGGGCCGCTTCGTAAGATGTACCAGTATCTTGAACAATCTGTTCAACTTCACGTGCAAACGATTCGGTGACCTGACCCCGTTCTTTTAGTATCGACAGTGGATTCATAGTTAGAAACCACTTCGGGCTGCTGGTTCGAAGGGATTACTTCGACCGACCGGTCGTTCGACAATTGGAGTCGAGTAAGATCGTAGTGAGGTGAAGCGGGGGTCCTGCAATACTTCAGTATTTAGTTGCAACGATTCTAGTGTGGTACTTCGCTCTATAAACAGCTGTGTGTTTACGAGCATTTCCTCCGATACCCCACTGGGACTTGAAAGCACCAGCTGCGTAGCTTGTCGTTGCGTGAGCAAGTAAATGCCTGCTGCCGCTACGATTGCGATACCAACAATGACAATGACATTTTTCATAGGATGAAGAAAAGGCTAGTTCCCACTCTCAAGCATTGATAACGTGTAGGTAGTAACGGTCATGGTCACACTCAAATCACCGGCTGCCCGAGCCAATCTGTCACCAGTCTCAGTTGCTTCAGCACTGATATTTAAGGTAGAAACATGAAGTGGGTAATTGCTTTGCTCAAGCGCAGCCAAGAAACTTTTAAGCAAACTGTATGAGGCTGCAAATTCAACGGTAATTTCATGCGGCACCAGCAGTGATCGCTCCACTCGACCAGCCTCAGAAGATTCGGCCGATGTACCGGCACTACTACCACCGGCAGAATCTGGCGCCGAGATACCTCCAATATCAATACCGACCGACTCTGCAATGAGGAGAATGTCGCGCTGTATCGAAACGATATCAATTTGGTTGGGAAGATACGTGTTCATTCGATCTCGATCTTCGTTTGAGATTTGACTAGCAGCACTCGCGAGTTGATCAAGACGAGCATTTACTGATTTAACTTTCGTCAACTCATCTCGGTACTGCGCAATAAGGTCTTGATCCTTCCCAATAAGCTCAAATGTTGGCTTGAGGTAGGTCAAGAAAATTCCTACCGAAAGCGCAATCAAGACTAAGTTGGTAAATAAGTTTTTAGGAAACATAGCAGTTATGGGAGTTGTGGCGGAGAACTCGTGGCCACTTGGTTAGTACTCGTGGAGGTAGTACTCGTGTCACCGGCTGGAGTAGCTACTATCGTCTCAATCGGTTCAGGATTCGATTCAAAAAAGTTAGACTCAGTAGCATTGAGTTCTGACTGGGAGAGTGGATCTTCTGGAGCTAGATCAAATGATGCTGAAAAACCGACCCTGGAGCTCCTTGGTGTTCCTGATTCAGCATCAGCTTGTAAAAATTGAATCGTAACTCCCTTAATGGCAGCACCGTCAAGACGCTGAGCTTTTTCATAAATTTCTTGTTGGAAGAGTACGGAATCAAAGCTATCGGTCGAAACCACTGCATCAAGCGTGACCTGATTGTCCTCTCCACGTTCAAGAGCAAGTTGTGTAAACTGGACTGTGTCTATGGTGACAGCATCGATAACGGCCAGTGCTGCGCGTAGCGAAATGTTTGCATCAAGCAATTCAGCAGTACGATTCAACCGCTCGTCAAGCTCAATCACTTGGAACATGGTGTTCTGATTAAAGGACTCGATTTCAGTGTCATATGAAGACACCACTTCAGCTACGTTCTGGGCGATAAGACGACTATAGATAAAAAGCGCGACCACTGCTACGAGCGTAGCAAAAAAACCTACGTAACTTACCACCGTAAACAAATACACCTGTCGACTTGCCGTTCGCCGGGCACTTTTGGCAGGATTTTGTTTTGGTATAAAAGAAGGACCAAGTGGCTCTGCCATACCTACAGTATACCTCCCACCTCACACAACACGTAAAACGTGTTGTGTGGACAGAGCCATCTCGCATTATCGCCTACAAAAATTTTATTCGTATGCTCGAAGGGCTGCGCCAAGTGCAACCGTAAAGGTAGGTCCAATGTCAGCGAGGAGGTCCTCCATAAAGGCAGGGTAGGCCGCTTTGGAAAATGGTTGTGCCAATACCACTTCTTTTCCAAGCACCTCTTTAACCTGTCTCTTTAAATCAAAAAATAAAGCTCCGCCGCCGGTTATCGTAACGGTAGGAACGGTTACCCCGAGTGACTGCTCATAATTATCAATTACCTGACGGAATTCTACGAGCGCACGGTCGTAACTACTGGCATGCGCTCGAATAACATCTCGCTGTTTTGCTGCTTCACTCACATGGCGCTTCTGGTACTCAGCGTCTGAAAAACCTAATTCAAGTACTTCAGCAATACGCTTGGTGGCGAGTGTGCCCCCCGCACGGACGCGGTGCATACGCTGCAAGAGACCCGCACGAACGATATATAACTTGCTGGACACTGCGCCAATATCAATAATCGCCAAATGCTCCTCTTCCCCGTTACCAACCGCACGGATAGCGCTGAAGCACTCGATCTCACTTGGCAGCTGAGGAAAACCAACAAATTCTGTTAGATCATTAAACCGCTTCAGGGCATCATTTTGAATCGCTGCTACTAAGACATCACGATCACCCTCCGAAGCTTCACCACGAGCAATTTCAGCCCAATCTAATGTCACTTCGCTAATTTGCGTCGGAATATATTTTCTGGCCTCAACGCGAATACGCGGCGTAAGATCTTCTTCAGGCTCACTCTTTAACGACATAACAGTTACGAAACTAGCTGACAGTGGCATTGCCAACACAGCATTTTTTGCTTTTGTAGCCGACTCACGCAGTACATCTACGAGTGCTTGCTGTTCTTTTTCCATCGGTAACAATACCGATTCTCCAACTGCCTCTGCGTTATAGGGACCGAGTTGTATCTCGCCGTAGGTCGTGAGGGTTAACACTCCCTCACGCTCCTCTAATTCCACGACTTTAATAGCGGAAGAACCAATATCGATCCCAACCGTTCGTGGCGCAGTAGCCCCACGGATTCCAAACGAAGAAAAGAGATCAGAAAATTTCATAAAGCAAAAGCGGTGCGTCTGACTGTTTCTCAAAGTGTAGCATGATGCATAGAATATACTTGATAGTGTGATTCACACCATCTTCCAGCAACTCCTCGACACCCTACTGCCACCCCCAGAGCCAGTACGACAATGTCGTGCGCTCACTACTGCTAATCTTGATACGTTATATGCACCTACAATCCGGTCCGGTACCGTCGCCCTACTCCCTATTGCTAAACCGTCAGTGCGCGCGCTCATTCACGCCAACAAATTTTATCGAGACAGCCACGCCTGCTACCTACTTGGGTATACCCTTAGTCTCTACCTACAACCCCTGCTTTTGCAACATCCAGTCACGCTACTTCCCATTCCGCTGGGCGCTACCCGCGAGCGCGAACGTGGTCATAACCAAGTTATGAGTATACTGACTGCGCTCCCTAACATACTAGCGCCAGACCATATTTCCATCGCCAATTCTCTGCTTCGTCGTACGCGAGAAACACCGATGCAATCTCACCTCAATCGCACAGACCGTCTCAAAAATGTAGCCGACTGTTTTGCAGTCAACCAAAAAGATGCCCCTTTAGAAACACCACTTCACCTTATACTGATTGATGACGTAGTAACTACCGGAGCAACCTTAGGGGCTGCAGCCCAGGCACTGCGACCACACCTACCACCCGGTGCCACCCTCT
>CALRHO010000053.1 GCA_943359405.1 Candidatus Nomurabacteria bacterium | reverse complement strand
GGGGGTCGGCGCGGTTTTGGTCGCACTGTCCATCTACCTCACTCCCCACTGTTTACTACCACCGACCCCAGCCATCGCGCTCACCGGCCTCATCGAGGATGGCCCGAACGGTAGCCATATCATTTGCCTGCCGCGCTGCCCGCAAGGCATCGCGCTGCTCGTCTGAAAGTGCTGGTCGGTCACCGCGCCGACCATGACCATGTCCGTGACCATGACCAAGCCCTCTATGGGCTCCTGTAAACTCAGGCACGCCGAGTTCATCGAGAATCTCTCGTGCTTCACCATGCTTTCCTTCAGCCCGAAGTTCATGGGCTTCGCGAAAGAGCTCAAAGTCGGCCTCGGTCGTTATGATGTCAGCGAGCGGTGTATCTATTACCGCCTCGCGAAAGGCCACAAAGTCACCAGCCTCAATCGCTTCGTGCATAGCCTCACGCGCCGCTCGAGCAGCTTCGCGTATGGCAGCCAAGGCAGCCTCGTCTACCCCTGCCTCGACAAGGACGTTCCGCGCCTTCTCCACCTCACCTTCGGCACGCAAACTGCGCGCCTCTTCAAGGGCCGAGATCTGCTCAGTACTCAGCCCAGCCCGCGTAAGAGTTTTGGTACCCACATACGCTTGAGCGCCACTAGCGGTTACTGCGAAAGCAGCAATCGCGATAAGGAGCGATTTTGAATTCATAGTTCAGAAACTTAGACCAACAATGTGAGCAGGGGCGTGTCCATCATGCCTGCTCTCCTTTTGGTACGCTTGCCTCAGACTACTCTTTCGCCCCACCTACAGTCCGACATCAGAAAAGAGATTGCGCAAGCGGTCCTGTGCACTCTTATCATACGAGAGCGCCGTGTCACAGGTATCGAGGAGATACTGCTCATCGCCACGAATAATGCGATAGCGATAGTCAATACCATCGACAAAACTCGCACAATCTACTGACTCGATTGGTTCGGCCAGTGAAAAGAGGTACTCAGCGGTAAAGACGTTGCGCAGTTCGCGCATCACACCACTTGCCACCTCGCCCTCGCGACGCACACGTTCCTCACGTTCAAAGGCAGCCGGAAAGGCCCGAAAGATGCCGTCAGACTCCAACTGGAAGGAAGCACAAAAACCACCACGCTCACAGCCGCCGTAGCCTTCGGCCAGTACCGTGAAGGTCTCAACTTCAGTCAGCTGCCCTAAGGGTGCAAATTGCGTGGAAAAGCCATACAAATACAAATACCCACCCACTAATACCCCCACAAAGAAGGTACCCAATATCGCCATCAAATCTTGTCGTCGCATGGTGCTGCCACTATACACGATGCAAATTATCAAGTCATCCTTCGTTGACTGACAGCCTGAGCGTCTTATTACTCTCATGCCAAGCAACCAGAAACGAGTCGCGGCAGGATAGGCTTAACACGTACACAACCAATCTGTTTGTTTTAGAACAGTATGAAGTATCATTAAACACCAGAGAACATTGTCTTGGCTTGTGACACCATCCAAACTATTTGTTAACAAACTAGCCTGCTCGTTTTGATATCAAAAACGATCCAGGTTGCACACACTACTATGCAAACTAATAAAAAACTTGGGATTCTTATCGTCATTCAATCTCTGTTAATTTTTGTGCCAATGTACATACTCGGCACTGCTATCAATTGGCCAGATTCACTAAACTATCCAGCTGATAGGTTGTTACCGCTCATCTATGGACAGGCATCAGCGGTGAATATTGGGTATTTTGTATATTTTCTCTACTCAATACTGTTTTTTTTCACCGGAACACTCCTGGCGTGGGAACTAAAGAAAACTGCAACTAATCAAGCCCGATTACATGTAGCAGCAATCGCTGCCGGTCTTTCTTCTTTGGCTCGAGTAGTAGGGATCATACGATGGCTCGTTCCATTTCCAATACTGGCGACACAGTATGCCACAACCGTAGATCCAAACTTACAAATGATTCAGGAAACTGTCTACACGGTCGTTAACAACTACGGTGGCGCCATCGGGGAATTACTTGGAGTTACCATTTTCGCATCGATTTGGACGATTCTGATATCGTGGGAATTTATTGTACAGAAAAATCTGCCCACCTGGCTTGGATACTTTGGGCTATTGGCGGCGCTCGTGAGTCTCAGTATGTTCCTGGAAGTATTCGGGCTTACCGTTTCTGGCTTTTTGAGTCAAAGCCTGTTCCATGTATGGCTTCTGAGTGTCGGTATGTACTTCGTGGTAAAAAAATCACCCCGGACTTAAAAGTGTCCGACCCAGAAAAAAATTCACAAAGTACTCCCCTTTCTTAATTCTTCATCATGAACATATGAACAACAATCAGGAACTGCATTTGGTGTTGGGTGGTGCTGGGGCGATTGGTTCAGAAGTTATTGCTGAGCTGAGAAGAAGAAACGTGCCCACCAAAGCAGTCGAACGACAAAAAAGAGTCGCTGGTGTTGAGACAATACACGCTGATTTGTTAGATTTTGAAGAGTTTTCTACAGCAGCGAAGGGCGCGACGCACCTGTATGTCTGCGTTGGGTTGCCCTACTCTGGAAAAATCTGGGAGAGAGATTGGCCACGCCTGATGAAAAATGCTATTGAGGTGTGCAGGATACACAAGGTGAGGTTGATTTTTTTCGACAACATGTACATGTATGGGCCGTCCCTATCCGTGCCCTGTACCGAGGATCACACACAAAGTCCCCAGTCCAAAAAGGGTAAAGTCCGCAAAGAAATTGCAGACCTCCTCATCAAAGCTTTCAAGGCCGGCACGATTCAGGGTGTGATTGGACGATCAGCCGATTTCTATGGCCCCAACGCAGTCAATAGCGTCTTATACGTTTCCTTCATTGAAAACATCTTAAAAAATAAACGACCTATTTGGCTAGGTAACCCTGGCATACAACATACATACGCTTATACCAAGGACAATGCCCGGGCCTTAGTAGCATTGGCATTAGATGAAACTTGCTATGGTCAAGTTTGGCATCTACCTACCGGCGATCCCTTGACTATCGAGGAACTCATGAGACTAGTAAATCAACACGCACACACCAGTTATACCGTGCAGTATGTACCAAGAATGATGTTGTACATATCAGGATTATTTGTACCCATAATCAAAGAAGTGAGAGAAATGTTGTACCAATTTGACTATCCGTATGTCATCTCATCTGAGAAATTTAAAGAAAAATTTCCTGATTTCAAAGTAACTCCCTACGATCAGGGAATTCAAGAGACACTGGAGTCATTTAAGAAGTAACCATGGGCAGTAGCGTACTCCACGAGCAGCTACAAAAAACTGTACAGCTTTCACTCTCCGGAGGCCGGGCCTCCGGAGTGTGGGCCTCTTTTTTAATGAAACGCATGTGACAGGTACCATTCTCCTTGGGCACTGCATTCGCTGCAGAAGGTACCGGATTCGAGGCCACTCGCGAAAAGGTATCTCCTAGACAGTTTCATCCCCAACACACTTCGTTTCAGAGCGGAGCACTCGGGTTAAGTACCAGCGTGGTTAGATAATGTAAGGATGCTTAAACTTTATTTTAAGGTCTTGTTTGAGGTACTTAGTCAGGCTACGATTTTCTAAAAATGAAGTTTAAATAGTTTTTTGAGTGTGGTTTGAAAGTTTCAAAATATATGAGCTCAAAGCCATACTGCTTGCATAGTTCTATAATCTCACCTTTCTGATAAAAACTGAACCAACGAGGCATATCAGTGCCAGAACGTTCTTTATATTCCTCACCATCACCCTCTATTAAACCAAGAGCAAAAATTCCAGTAGATGTGAGAACACGATAAATTTCTTTAAGAGGCGTGTTTATAGATTTCTTTGGAATGTGAAGTAATGCCGTATATGACCAGACACCATCAAATGATTCGTCCTTGAACGGCAAGTTATTAAACCCGGCAAGGACAGATTCGAGACCTCTTTCAGAAGAGAGTTTTATCATCGCTTCTGAAGCATCTACGCAAATAACTTTCTTATTAGCTTGCTGAAGAAGTAAACCATCTCTGCCAGGACCACTTCCGACATCCACTATTTTCTTTCCGGAAAATTCAACAAATTTATCAACAAAGGTTCGAGGAAACCGTTCCCAAAAATCGACAGTTTCGTCGTCGTACTCTTTCGCCATCTTGTTGTATGTATTGATTGTTTGCTGATCCATGGTTTGGTTACTTTTAATTAGATTTTCACTCTCCGGAGGCCTGTCACTCTCCGGAGGCCGGGCCTCCGGAGAGTGGGCCTCTTTTTTAATGAAACGCATGTGACAGGTACCATTCTCCTTGGGCACTGCATTCGCTGCAGAAGGTACCGGATTCGAGGCCACTCGCGACAGAAGTGTCTCCCAGACAGTTTCATCCCAAACACACTTCGTTTCAGAGCGGAGAGAGAGGGATTCGAACCCTCGGTACAGTTGCCTGTACACCACCTTTCCAAGGTGGCGCATTCGACCACTCTGCCATCTCTCCGCTCTACAACCAAGCGTGCGCCTTCACCCTCCTCCCTTCGGTCGGATAAAATTGTCCCCCAGACAATTTTATCCACTCGGCCAATCTTCCATGCGCATTGTTATACCACAAAACCCCTTAGGCTTTCACGTCTGCAGTCTAAAGATAGTAGAGATTGATACCTGTGGGCAAAAAACTCGGCTCTGGCTACCTACACATTCATACTGCGCAGGAGGCGGATGCGTTCCTCAGCTGGTGGGTGGGTCGCAAAAAGCGCGCTAATACGCTGTCCAATGGAGCGACGTCCCTCACCTCCGTACGGGTCACTGATGAACAGGTGCGCCGTTGCATGTGACGTTCTCTGCATCGGCATGTGCGCACTACTAATCTTCTCGAGCGCTGAGGCGAGCCCTTCGGGATAGCGCGTAAGGAGCGCACCCGTAGCATCGGCCAAGTACTCACGTTTACGTGAGATAGCGAGCTGAATGAGTTGTGCCGCTATCGGGGCGAGGATGATACCGGCAATGCCGAGAATCAGGAAAATCGGACTGCGGTCACGATTGTCACCACCCATAAAGAGTGCTCGCGAGAGAAAGTCGGCGAGAATCGCCACAAAGCCAGCGAGCACTACTGCCACCGTCATGACGAGCATGTCGCGGTTGCCAATGTGCGCCATCTCATGCGCCATCACACCCTCGAGTTCGTTACGGTTGAGCACGGCAAGGAGGCCCGTGGTAGCTGCCACCACTGCATGCTCAGGGTCGCGCCCGGTGGCAAACGCATTGGGAGCTGGGTCGTTAACGATATACACCTTTGGCATCGGGAGGCCGGCGGTGATGGCGAGGTTTTCGACGATATTGTAGAGCTCGGGAGCCTGCGCCTTCGTAACAGGCTGCGCTCCGGTCATCCGGAGTACTAGTTTGTCCGAAAACCAGTAACTAAAGATATTCATTCCAATCGCAAACGCTACTGCGATGTAGACGATGAAAGGATTTCCCACGTACCACGACACGGCGTAGCCAATAGCAATCACCGCCACTAAAAAGCTCGTCATGAGCATGAGCGTCTTAAAGCGATTACTGTCTTGTTGAGTATATAAGGTGGCCATACTTGTCGCTAATACGCGAAATTCGGTTTTTTATTACACTACTATTCTACCAACTTCCTCCCCCACCGCCACCTCCCC
>CALRHO010000052.1 GCA_943359405.1 Candidatus Nomurabacteria bacterium | reverse complement strand
GCAAAGATTGTTTGGCCGATTGACGTGGTGGTAGATGCAGGTGATGGAGCTCATACCGTGCGACCACTTACCGGTGTGCTTCCAACTGACCGGATTATGGACGCGGGGCCGGAGACAGTGGCGCTACTTTCAAACGAAATCACAAATGCGAAGACCGTGCTTTGGAGCGGGCCGTTTGGTAATTATGAGGCTGCGTTTGTGGAGGCGACTGAGGCTACGGCCAAGGCCATGGCAGCTGCGTCAGCATTTTCAATCGTAGGTGGTGGCGATACGGTAGCAGCGATCGAGAAACTCGGGCTTAATGATGATTTTGGCTTTATCTCGATTGGGGGCGGCGCCATGCTCGAGTATTTGGAAAAAGGCACGACCGAGGCGTTAGAATTACTCCGCGCATAAAAGAACAGTGGCTGTAACAGGGAAGGGCCGGGTATGCAAGCACCCGGCCCTGTATCTTCACTGTTTTGTGGTCTCGTTCGTTTGTGCAGCTATGCCGACGAGGATACCCAGATAGAACCAGAGCAGTGGCAAGCCGATGGTTTCGACCTGGAGGGGGAGCGGTCTGTGGGTTAAGCCAATCGGCCCGGCCTTCAGATGCTCCTGACCCTTGAAACCCGCCGATTCTGCCTTGAAAATGTAGGACAATGTATATCACCTCCTTCCAAATAGTAGGCTAGCTGTTTTTTCATCAACGTGACACTAATTTTGTAGAGTCTTAGAAAACCCTTGTTGGATAGTGTTATCTGTGACATACTATTTCTAAAGCATTTAGAAATAGTATGCGATATACTACCGCACACAAACGGCTTGGGTTGTCAGCGCTCGACATAAAAATCATGACCGCACTCGACCGTGCTGGTAAGGGGCAGTCGTACCCGCTGGCGCTCACCTTATCTGAAAAACGCACAACGGTTGATTATCGACTCAAACGACTATGTCAGCTGGGGTGGCTGACTGCTGCCCCTTTTGGCCAACGTCGTGTCTATGAACTTACACCAGAGGCTCGGGAATTATTCTTGGCCGCTAAACAGCAGGTTTCATTAGTACAGTACGGAACGCTCTCAGAGATGCTTGTTGTGGTGCGTCGCGTGGTTGGTTCACGTAGCAAAAGCCGTCTGTACTTTATCGAGCCCTCAGGTATAGCCGAAGCAACTTTGTCGGCTATGGGGAGTGAATATGCTGGACTGCAGGCGTTCATTAAAAAGTCTGGTCGTGTTGCTGAGGGAGTAATTGGCCAAAGTGCAGTTACTAAGCTTCCACGTGAGGTATGGCAGGTTCTCCAGGGTCGCTTGTTTGAGATGTACGAAGTGGCTGATGAGCGACTCGTTTTCAGCGATATCATTTGGGTCGCTGATGACACGACATTCCTTGTTAATCCGTCAGAAAGTCGCTTTCGATCACTCCAAGATCACTCTTTTGCTGACTCTATGCGCGCATTAATCCAAGCGCTGGCTCTGCTTGGTAAAAAAATTAATCCCCATCAGCGCCATTAATATAAAAACCTTTTGGTTAAACGAAAGATTGGGGGCAGAGTTTTTTATAATCAAAAAAAGTTACGGCGCCGCCTTTACAGGCGACGCCGCTTAAAGAGTGCTTCCATCGTCCGGTAGCCAACCCTCACGAGCTCCCGTGATTTTTCTTCATTTATTTTGATTGGGGAGAGCTTTTCCGGCATCCAGACAATGAGGACTCGCACCCTGGGTAGCGTCACCACCCTTTCTGCGGTTTGCATAAACCGAATGTCCCTGGTGCGAATGAGGTCTTGTACCGTGCTGTTAGCTCTCGCATAACCGCTCCGGTATAGTGCCTGTTCTAGCCATGATGACGGCCGAGGTTTGGGATCGAAGTCCTTGCCGGCGAAGACGAGGACATCGGTCGGCTGCTCTTGTGCGATGAGCCACTCCACAGGCAGGTTGTGCTTCGTGAAATAACCATCGGTCACCGGCAGGCCGCGGTAGGTCAGCGGTCGGGCAAAGCCAGTAACGGCCGCACCGTAACTGGCAAGCTTCCAGATATCCTCGGCATCTTCCGCTTTTCTTATGATGGGCTTACCAGTCTGCGCATGCCCGAGCACTGCGTAGAGCGGTGCTCGGTGTTTGATCGCCTCGTGGGCTCGAATGCCGCGGCGGTTTTCAAGGCCTCGAAAGACCCGCTCCACGTAGTCGACGTCAAAGGGGTGGCCGCCCCAGAATCGACGAGTCAAATCAAACATCCGTTTGTCTGACATATCTTGCGCGAACACTTTGATGTCTGGCGCCACACCATTGCCCATTAGAAAACCGATGGTGGCGATCCCACTTGAGACACCTACGAATGCGTCGGGCCTTGATCCAAGGCGTCGGCGGCGTAGTGAAATAAACGCTCCGCCAGTCAACGCATTTCGGTTGCCGCCCGCGCAGGCCACAATGGCCAGTTTTGCCTTTGGATTATAGAAAGCGTCCAGGACACTTTCGTCACCCGTCGTCACTACGGCTTCGGTCATTTTTTTCTCCTGGTACTGCCTGCGGTAATTATACTTATGAAGTATTCACAGTAAAGCTTCCCGGATTGCTCCTTAAGGTTGACAGAATTAGGGTGATTATTTCCTAGTCGCGTAGCTTCTCGGCGGTGGCGGTGATATCTTCAGGGGTTACTGGGTCGTGGGTGGGTGGGGTAAAGGCGTGGTCACCTTCGTAGCGGGGAATGATGTGGAGGTGTGCATGGAAAACCTCCTGCCCAGCAGCAGCACCGTTGTTCATAACGAGGTTAACCCCATCGGCACCAAGGCGTTCCTTAAGGCGACGGCCGATGGTAGTCGCCACCTCCATCATGTGGCTAAGGGTCTTAGGGTCACTGGTAAAGATATCGGTAAAGGGTGTCTTTGGTACCACGAGCGCATGACCTGCGTGGACTGGCTTAATATCAAGAAAGGCTACCACTGTATCGTCCTCGTAAATAATGTCGGCAGGGATTTCTCGGGCGATAATTTTTTCAAAAATAGTAGACATAGCACTATGATTATGCGATGCATGGTACCATAGGTGCCACCTGACTCTCCATGGCTTCTTTAGATCACCCGCTCCTTGCCGCACTCCTTGCGCGCCGTGGCCTCACTGACCCAGAGGATGTAGCCCGTTTCTTAGATCCGCGTTTTGATGAACATTTGCATGACCCGCACCTCCTTCATGATATGGATAAGGCAGTGGCACGGCTACGGGCAGCCATTACGCAGGGCGAACGGGTGGGTATTTTTAGTGACTACGACTGTGATGGAATACCGGGCGCGGTGGTCCTCCATGACTTTTTTAAAAGTATTGGGTTTACCAATTTTGAAAATTACATCCCGCACCGTCACTTTGAAGGTTTTGGATTGTCGGTGGCGGCGGTAGATGTGCTCGCAAAGCACGGGGTTACGCTTATCATTACCATTGATTGTGGTACCACTGACCGAGAAGCAATTGCCCATGCGCGGTCACTTGGCATCGATGTGATAGTGACTGATCACCATGAACCAGGAGTGACGCTTCCGGCCGAGGCGGTAGCCATAGTCAATCCTAAATTAGGCTCTTACCCGTTTACCGAACTCTGTGGCAGTGCGGTGGTATTTAAACTGGTGCAGGCTTATATCGGTAGCGGTGCAGCCACGCTCCCGCCCGGTCAGGAGCGGTGGCTGCTTGATATGGTTGGGATTGCGACGATTGCTGACATGGTGCCCCTACGGGACGAGAATCGGGTGTTTGCACACTATGGACTCCTCGTGCTTCGGAAGTCGCGCCGACCGGGCCTCCAGAAACTACTGCGCCGGCAGAAGCTCGAGCAACGACTCCTTACCGAAGACGATATTGGTTTTTCCATCGGGCCGCGCATCAATGCTGCTTCACGTATGGGTGAGCCCCTTGAGGCATTTTACATGTTGGCAGCGAGCGACCCGGTAGAGGCGGCGGTTCGGATTGATCATCTTGAGGACCTTAACGGAAAACGAAAAGCAGCGGTGGCGCTCATGACGCGCGACATTCACGAGCGCCTCAAGGGATACGTCGGTGAGCTGCCACCCGTACTGGTCTTTGGTTCACCCGAGTGGCGGCCGGCACTCGTGGGCCTTGCGGCCAATAAACTAGCCGAAGAGTACGCGCGGCCAGCATTTCTCTGGGGGCGTGATGGTAACGACGTGTACAAAGGCTCGGCCCGGTCGGGGGGTGGGGTGAGTGTAGTGCGCCTTATGGAGGCAGCGGCGCCAATCTTTCTTGAGTACGGTGGGCACCATGCCTCAGGTGGATTTTCAGTCCATGATGATTTTATTTTTACGCTTGGCGAGGAATTGAATCGCCAGTACCAGGCGCTTGGTGCGGCGGCGGTGGTGCGCGAAGAACTCGTACCCGATGCACTGCTCACGTTGGCTGAGGTGGATGAATCGCTCGTGGGCATGTTACGAAAACTCGCACCGTTTGGTAAGGGTAACGAAAAGCCGTTATTTGCGTTTTCAAATATCGTACCAGAGCAGGTCGCCGTGTTTGGAAAGGCGAAGGAGCACCTCAAGCTTACGTTCCCGCGCGGACGCGGTAGCCTCGAAGCAATTGCTTTTTTTGCCAGCCCACAGAGTTTTTCACGTGAGCCGCGGGCGGGTGTACCACTGTCCCTTCTGGCGTATGTTGAGGAGTCATACTTTATGAATCGCCGGCAGGTACGACTACGTATCGTTGATATCCAGCCAGTGTAGACGGCACGACTGGTACCATGCCCTTCTTAATTCGTACTACTATCAGCTACGATAGTAGTAGTGGTTGTGGTGAGTGTCATCACCGTGCTAGTCTCTTAGTCACTATGGATACTATATTTTGTTACACCGACGGTGGTGCGCGTGGTAACCCAGGACCAGCGGCAATTGGTGTGTTTGCAGTTGATACAGCGGGCACAGTACTCCTTGAACACAAAGAGACGATTGGTGAGGCGACGAACAACGTCGCTGAGTACCAAGCGGTGATTACTGCTTTGCGCCGTCTTGGTGAACACTTCGGTGAAACGCTTTGTGACCATACTTTGGAATTTCGTCTCGACAGTGAACTGGTGGTCAAACAACTACGTGGTGAGTACAAGGTCAAGGATGCCAATTTGGCGCAACTGCACGGTCGTATCAAGTCGGTACTCGCCCATCTTCCGTTGGTAACGTTTTCTCACGTCCGTCGGGAGCACAATAAAGAAGCCGACCGCCTCGTGAATGAAGCTCTTGACGGGAAGTAGGAGTGGTTGCTACTGTTTTACGTGGTATCACCTGGTGTTGTATCAGGAGTGGCCAAGGGAAGGACGAGAAGAATGATCAAGGAAGCGGTTTTGCGTTGTGGCAGGGTTGTGGTGGGGAAGCCTCTCACCAAGCGGAGGAAGGGCAGGATTGCCGTCAAGATCATTGGGACCAATGGGCGCGCAAAGAAGCGCATCATTCCTTACGAGCAGGTCGCTGTGCTGAGGGATATTAAGCCGCCCGAGCGCCTGTCCACCGGCTGAATCCATTACGTCGTCAGGATGGGAAGGCGGGCAATGTGGCCCGCCTTCCGCAGACGTTCGTCGCTCTCATGGGGGCGGCGTTTTTCATTTTCACAGGGTGCGAGGGTTGACGCTCGTGCGCAGTACCGGTACTGTGAAGACGATGACACGTCTCCGCTAGTCGCGGGACCGACTAAGAGGCGTTGAGTCATCACGTTCAATTTAATTGAGGTTTTGTGCCATGATGCACCTCGTCCTCGCCCTCGTCCTTCTGTACCTTCTGGGGTCTGTCTTCGATCCCTATCGCCACATCTATTCGAAGGTCGGCCTCACGAGCTGAACCTTCAACATAGTTTTTTGCTCAGCTGTGAGCTGACCACCCGATACCCCGGCCCTGCGCAACATATCGCGCGGTCCGGGTTTTTCTTTATATACTTACCCGGTGGCACCCGTTTTCTACATTTGCACGGTAGCCTTTATCACCGGTATTGGTATTGGGACCATGT
>CALRHO010000051.1 GCA_943359405.1 Candidatus Nomurabacteria bacterium | reverse complement strand
CAGCCATCTGCGCTTCGTCATCGCCCGCGTCGCGCAGCGCTTGCTGAGCGAGAAAACGCTCACGTTGATCGGCTGGGTCGTTGAGCTCACTGTAACCCTGCCCTACCTCACTCCCCGCAATAATGAAGTGGAAGCGCTCAACGACTCGCTCGTCAACTTGCTTCTTGGCCAATGGCGAGAGGGCGGTTGGTTCGTTAATTAAAATGGCAGGACCACCGATATTTTTTCGACAGTACTTCCAGAGTGTGTCGACAAGTCGCTCGCGATTATCAGCGCCGCTGTAGACCACCCCGAGCTCAATGAGACGCGCCTTCATTTTGTCTTCGGCTGCGGTCCAGATATCAATACCCGTCTGCGCTTCAATCTCGGTAGCATAATCAATAAGCGGCCACTCCCCTGCCAAATCCACTTCAAAACCGCGGATGGTGAATTTGGTGGTACCAAACGTCTCCTGCGCTACGTATTGGTAGCACTCTCGCAGAAAAGTATACATCTGCTCAAAATTCCAGTACGCACTGTAGGCCTCACACTGCTCGTACTCTTGTAAGTGCTCAGCTGACATGCCTTCATTTCGGAAAATCCGTCCTACCTCAAACGTTTTTGGGAAGCCTGCCACCATAAGTCGTTTCTGCCACAACTCACCTGCAGAAATGCGGAGATACACGTCAATATCTAGGGCGTGGTGATGGGTGGCAAAGGGGCGAGCATCCCCGCCACCGGTAGTCACTTCCAGCGTTGGCGTGTGCACCTCAAGAAACCCGTGCTCCTCATGAAAACGCCGGACCGCTTGCCAGAACTTAGCTCGCTTGTAGGCGATATCCCGAACCTCCGGATTGAGGAGTAAATCTAGGTAGCGTTTTCGGAAGCGCTCGTCCTCATCTTTGATACCGAAGTGCTCTGAAGGAATGGCCTGGAGTGCCTTGGTAAGCACCCGCCATGATGCTACCCCCAGCGCATAGGTGCCACGCTTGGTCACAAACATTACACCCGTAGCCTCAATAAAATCACCGAGGTCAATTGTGTCGGAAAACAACTGGTACTGCTCCTCACCAACCTCCACCTCAGAAAGAAAGAGCTGTACCTTAGCTGTACCATCAAAGACATCAGCAAAAGCTGACCCGCCGTGACGACGGAGTGCCATAATGCGACCAGCGAGCGTAATCCTCTCTCCACGTTCGACAAACCCTGCCACATCAGTGGTAATGACCACATTCTCGTGCGTACGCGCAGTAGCGCTCGGGTACGGTACTTGACCTGCAGACACAAGCGCATCGCGCTTCTTCATTCGCTCGTCGCGAAGCTCCTCCAAGGATGACATAGATGGTTGTAAGTGTAGCGGTAAAACGCGCAAATGAAAAGAGCGGTGCCGTCGGCACCGCTCTTTTCTGGCTTTAGATTGTCAACAACAAGCCTTTCAAAATTTAGCCAGAGACGCGGAGCCTAAGCGAGCACCCAAGCCGTACTCGTGGTCGGTGAGCGGTGCGAGCGACGCAGGCGACAATGTATCTGGCAAATTTTGGAGGGTGTTACTCGACCTTGAGAACCTTGTACTTTTGCTTTCCTGCTGGTGTATCAAAGGTAAACTCATCACCCTTCGCCTTACCCATGAGCGCCTCACCCAGGGGTGAAAGATACGACAGCTTGTGCTCGTGAATATTAGCCTCATCCGAACCAACAATGGTGTAGGTGCGACTATCTTTATCCTTGTCCTTCTGGATAGAGACGACGGACCCGAGGCCGACGGCTCCTCCTTTCTTCTCGTGCGCCACAATCTTTGCCTCTTTGATGGTCTTCTCGAGGTAGGCGATACGCTCTTCGATAGCAGCCTGCATATCACGTGCCTCCTGGTACTCTGCGTTCTCAGAAAGATCGCCGAGACTGCGGGCATACTCAAGGGACTCAGCAACCTCCTTGCGGCGAACGGTCTTTAGGTGCTCGAGTTCCTTCTTCAGCTCTTCAAACTTCTCAGAGGTCAAGAACGCATGTGTATCAGTCATAGTAAAATTGATTGCCTCCGATTATAACAGCACACAGCCTTGGGTCAACCAGCAGCTATTCGGCATCAGTGGTGACAATGCCCAGGTAGTCTGGTCGGTTAACCTCCATCCACCTAATTACCTCACCCATAATACGGGTAGCACCAAGTGAATTACTCCGTGGTGCCCGATCCATCATGATGATAAAGGCGTAGCGAGGCTCTTCATAGGGAAAGAATCCGGCTGCCCACGAGTTAACAAAGGCATTCCCTGCCCCCACTTCAGCCGTACCGGACTTGGCCGCAATTGCTACCTGTGGTCGCTCAAGGGACCGGGCGGTGCCGCCCGGATAGTTAGTTGCCATTCGCATTCCCTCATGGACTACCCGCAACTGAGCCTTATCAAGCGTAATCGTCGACGTCGTCCCTTGGGCACCCAAGAGCACGTGCGGAGTAACAAGCGTACCACCGTTGGCCAGGGCACCGTAGGCCCGAAGCATCTGCAGTGGTGTTGTCAAAAAGCCGTACTGACCAATCGAGGTGAAGTACGTATCACCCAGTCGCCAGTCATCATCAAACTGAGCGGCTTTCCAAGCCGGATCAGGTACGACACCAGCCTGCTCCTCACCGAGACGAATACCGGTATAACTACCGAGTCCAAACCGGCGATAGTAATCAGCCATCTTGGTAATACCCAAGCCCCGTTGCTCACCAAAACCACCACCAATAATGTAGAAGTAGACGTTAGAAGAAAACGCTATTGCCCGACGCATGTCCACCACGCCATGGGCGCGCCAGTCAGTAAAGCGCGAAGGGTTACTGGGGTTATAGGGATTGGGAACAATCAGTTCGCCCGTACTGACAAACTCCTGTCCCGGCGAGACAATCCCTTCAGCGAGTGCGGCATAGGCAACAAACGGCTTTACGATTGAGCCCGGCGTATAAGCACCGCCCACCACCTTGTTGAGAAACGGCAAACGGTCATCGTTGTTATAACGATTGATTTCATCCACCGCATCACCATCAGCCATGATCTCAGGATCGTAGGAAGGAAAACTCGTCAGCGCAATCAGTTCACCCGTATGAATATCCATAATGGCCCCCGCCCCACTACGAAATCCTGCCTGGGCACTACTGGTCGAGATGATTTGATACATCGCTTCCGTAAGATCGGCATCGATAGAAAGATGAAGTTCTTTACCAGGCACGGCTGGATCAATTGAGTGCTCAGCAATCACGTCCCCGAGTGCATCCTCAACCAAAATCTTCTTGCCATTTTCGCCCCGGAGCCACTCATTGTAGGCTGACTCAACACCACTAATACCAACATAGTCCGTACGATAAAAAAAGCCTTTGCGATCTCGCTGCGGGTAACTCACATACCCGAGTACATGACCGAGACCAAGCTTATCGACATAGGCCCGAATCGGAAAATCGTACAGACCCTTCTCGTCTCGCTCATTGTACGCAAGGAGCGCACCAAAACGATCATACACCACACCGCGTTCGGCAATGATGGCGGTTTGGCCGACACTATTATTATCTGCGATGGCAGAAAACTCCGCACCGCGTACTACCTGCAGGTCATACACGCGCACGAGGAATAAAGTACCCACCACCATAAAGGCTACTCCCACGAGTACAAGACTGGTAGTCGTAATGGGTAATTCGCGCTTCCCTTCAAGACGAGCCTGCGCCAAGGGAGAGAGGTGGGTAGCATCAAGAAATACATCCTCCACCTCCACGGCTACCCGACGCTTGATTGATCTAAAAAAAATCATAGTGCCACCTGATTATGGGTACGCAGCCAACGACGTAATAACGAGCTAAAGGTAACAACTACCACGGCTCCGACTGTCAGATAGGGGCTCGTTCCCCCAACCCCCATGTACGCATCAACGAGCACCATCGCTACCACGAGCTCAAGACCAGTGTACCAACGCGTATAGTACAGCACCCCCACAAGCGTCGCCCACCACGGTAGCAAGAATGCTGCTAGTACCACGAGTACAAAACTAACCAATCGAATCATCATACTGGAGGTGTTGTACTGGCCGGCTCGGTTGAACTAGCGGTCGTCGTGGCGCCCAAAAGGGGCAACACGTCGGGGATAGAAAAATACTCAGCCACTATGGCCAGGGTGCTTGAGGCCACCTCCTCAGGAGTACGTACCGCCTCCGGACGCTCACCCACGGTGAGGTAGCGCAGTGACTGGAGGGATTCTGGAATACTGACATAGGCGTACTGCTCGGGCTGCGTAGGTTCACTCTCGACATATGATACGGTACCGTAGATACCGCTGTCATAAGCGAGCAGCACGACAATCGCTCCTGGGTCTATGCGTACTCCTTGCGGAAAACGAATCCGGGACACCCCGCCACCAATCCCCTCCATCGTTGCCGCCAAGGCTGCGGCCGGTACGTATACCGTCGACAAAAAACCTGGCGATGATACGAGCATCACAAACGCGTGCCGCTCGCCCACCGCCACGACACTGCCAACCACAATATCGTGGCCGGCATACACTGGAGCACCCACCACCACTCCGTCTTCACTCCCCTTATCAATCTGAATCCGGTCGTACGGTAAAAACGGCGGTCGCGCTACCACACGAGTAAGCAACCGCTTGGCTTCACTCTCGCCCAGAAAGGTTCGCAGTGCGATATTCTCTTCCATAAGTCGACTAATAGTCAGATCGGTATCCGTAAAGGTATCAAGCTGTGCTTCAAGTGCTGCTTTTTCATCTTCCAACCGACTTCGTTCCCGCACGTATACCGGAATCGCACTCGGCGACTCTCGCACCCAGGTGGCCACAGCCAAAAATGGTCGCATCACCAAATTGGATACCCACCCCATGAGTCCCGGCAAAATCAAGGCCACGAGTACAAACGCGGCGGTAAGCAGCACCAAGCGACCACGTCGCTCAGCGAAGAAGTTGCGGTGAGAGCTCACCCTCGTTGTCGATGAGAACTTCTTCATAGTGGTCGAGATTTTCAATTATGATACCAGCCCCCCGCACTACGGCACGCAGCGGATCAGGTACCACCACCACCGATACCTGGAGCGTCTCCTCGAGCACCTTGGAAAGACCGGGAATGAGTGCACCACCTCCCGAGAGATAGATGCCCCGTTGCATCACGTCGGCAAGTACCTCCGGTGGAGTCGCTTCGAGGACCGACCGACATGACTCCACAATCGTATCAAGGTGTACGGCAATCGCATCCCGCACATCGTTCTCCGTGATAATAACTTCCCGTGGTAAGCCGCTCATCACATCACGACCCCGTACTACCATATCCTTGATCGTATCTCCGGGCGTGACGGACGCCAGCGCAATCTTGGCATCCTCGGCAGTCTTTTCTCCTACATATACCTTAAATTGGTCACGAATATATGCAACAATAGCAGCGTTGAGATGATCTCCAGCCGTACGCAAATTCTTTGACACCACAATCCCATTAAGCGAAATTACCGCAATATCCGTGGTACCACCACCAATATCAATAATCATATTCCCGAGCGCCTTCCCGACCGGTAGTTTAGCGCCGATAGCTGCCGCCATCGGCTCTTCCACCAAAAAGACATCCCGGGCCCCCGCATTACGCGCAGCGTCACGTGCAGCGCGCATCTCAACGTTCGTGATTCCGGTTGGCACTGCAATCAACATCCGGGGGGCGACGAGCATGCGCACCGTCGCCCGCACCTTCCCAATGAGGTACGACAACATCTCTTCAGTCACCTCAAAATCAGAAATCACCCCATCAACGAGTGGTCGCACCACCTCAATGTGCGCTGGGGTTCGGCCCTGCATCACCTTTGCTTCGGCCCCCACCGCCACCAATTGCCCGGTCTTTTTATTAATGGCTACAATGGTAGGTTCATTAAGGACAATGCCTTTACCTTTCACATACACTAAAGTATTGGCCGTACCGAGGTCAATCGCCATATCGGTAGAGACGAGCGCGAGGAGGTTATTGAGGTATTTTGAAAGCGCGCTCATGGGTGTT
>CALRHO010000050.1 GCA_943359405.1 Candidatus Nomurabacteria bacterium | reverse complement strand
TCTCCCCGGAATTTCTCGCTTGGAATATAGTGGCGTTGGCGAACGTATGCTCTCGGTAGTCGTCGAGCCGACGGCGCTTGCACGGTATGAGCTGTCGCTGCGCGATGTGACAAGTGCTCTGCGGAGTGCCAACACTGCGTTTCCGATTGGTGCCATAGAGAACGATGGTGTGCTCTACAACATCACCTTCACCGGAAAGCCTGAAGCGGTTACCGACATTGAAGGTGTTGCGATTACAACCCGCGGCGGTCAACCGGTCTACGTACGTGACGTGGCAACGGTGCGCGATGAAGTAAAAGAAGCACCAGCTTTCTCCCGGCTCTCCATTGCCGGTGTGCCGTCTGCGGATGCACTTTCGTTCAATGTCTATAAGCAGCGGGGTGGTGATATTACCCAAATCACTGCTCGGGTGAATGACTTACTTACGGAGCTAAGTGCAGAGGGTGGTTTGTTGGCCTCATTTAAACACGAGACTATTCTTGACGCAGGTGAGGATATTCGCACTGACCTCTACAACCTCACTACGTCTGGTATCCAAACCGTGATTCTGGTCGTACTTATTCTCATGGTGGCGATCGGTTGGCGTGAAGCGCTGATTGCCGGTATGGGCATTCCCCTGTCTTTCCTGATTGGATTTATCGGTCTGTATCTCTCCGGTAATACCATTAACTTCCTGTCACTGTTTGCACTCATCTTGGGTATTGGTATTCTGGTGGACTCGGGCATTGTTATGGTCGAGGCCATCAATAAGCGACTGAAAGACAATCCGTTGCTTGATGCTCGCGAAGCTGCGCGCTTAGCTGTTCGCGAGTTTGCAAGCCCACTACTCTCAGGTACGCTCACCACCGTGGCAATGTTTGTCGGTCTCTTTGTGGTCACGGGGGTGATTGGCCAGTTCATCAAGAGTATCCCCTTCACACTCATCTTCGTCTTGTTTGCCTCTGCTTTTGTGGCACTGGCACTGCTTCCGGTCATTGCTGCCGACTTCTTACGCAGGCGCACAGATACGCCGCTTGAAATTAAGCAGGCTCAATACTCGCACCGACTTGAGTCTTGGTATCGACGTGTTCTGACAACGGTGGTTGGGAATCAACGCAACGAACGTCGCTTCTTGTGGTCGATTCGCATTCTGCTGCTCATAGCTCTTATCCTACCAGTTGTCGGTTTGGTCAAGGTTACCTTTTTCGAGCAAGCCGATGTTGATTTTATATTTGTGGATATTGAGTTACCACAAGGTTCGACCAAG
The DNA here is from genome assembly GCA_943359405.1 of Candidatus Nomurabacteria bacterium. GTDB lineage: Bacteria > Patescibacteriota > Minisyncoccia > Phycocordibacterales > UBA918 > OLB19. Next base: position 4,779 of record CALRHO010000050.1, on the reverse strand, counting down.
GAGGTGACTGATCTTGCGGTGCGTAGGGTTGAAGAGGTGTTGTACCGTGAGTCCGATATCAGTGCCTACTTGGCAACCATCGGGTCTGGAAATCAGTTTGATGAAGACGGTGGTGGTGGTGAACACGTAGCAAGTATTTTCGTTCTGCTTGATAAGGAGCGTGTACGCACGAGCTCAGATATCATTCTCAGTCTTCGTGAGTCACTTCGTCCTATTAATGACGTGAAGATAGTGCTCAGTCAGCCCAATAATGGACCGCCGGCTGAGGCGCCGGTCGGCGTCACGTTCTACGGGGACAATCTCGACGAACTCGCCACCGTCGCGAATCGTGCTGCGCTCATTCTTCAGTCTGTGCCAGAAACGACCAATGTGCGCACCAGTATTGATGCGGGTACTGAGTTTGAAATTATCTTGGATACGGACCGGGCTGCGTCGTTCGGGCTTTCCAGTGAAGTGGTATCAGGTGTACTTCGCACTGCAGTGTTTGGCAACGAGGCAACGACTCTGGCTGGAATTTCCACGGAGGTACCTGTCGAGGTAAAGCTTAATATTGGTAACACGATTGGCGTGACAACCGAGGCGACCAACATCGTTACGGTTGATGCACTCCGTGCACTCACCATTCCTACCCCTACCGGCGCCGCCGTGCCACTCTCGGCAATCGCGCAGGTATACCTGCGTGAATCTCGTACGGTTATCAATCATGAGAATGGTGTGCGGGTTGTGTCCGTAACAAGCGATATCTTACCAGGAGCAAATGCACGTGACGTACAGGCTGCATTTGATGCGGCCTTGTCTTCCACAACAGCTGCAGTTGCTCTGGCTATGCCGGCATCAGTGCGCCAGCAAAGTGGCGGTGAGACGGAGGAATCAGACCAGGCCTTCAGCGAACTCTTCTTGGCTTTGGTCGTCGGTATTGTGCTCATGGTCGGTATTTTGGTGTACGAGTTTAACTCGTTCAGGCACATGCGCTACGTGTTGTCTATCCTACCCTACTCGCTCATTGGTATTTTGTTTGGTCTCGCAATTACACAAAATGCCCTATCCTTCCCTTCTATCATGGGTTTTATTGCCCTGTCGGGCATTGTGGTAAACAACTCGATTCTTCTCATTGATATGATGAACAGTGAGCGTCGCCAAAACCCCCATAGGCCTATTACCGACGTAGTGGTTGATGCTGCGGTTTCGCGCCTGCGCCCAATTTTGCTCACGACTGCCACCACGGTAGTTGGTATGGTGCCGCTCGTCTACTCCGGTGACCTGTGGGCGCCCCTCGCCTATGCAGTGATGTTTGGGCTTATGTTCTCTGTGCTCATTACACTCGTCTTGATCCCAATTATCTACCGCCGTAAGCCAGGAGATTTGGGGTAACCAAAAACAGCAACAAAAACACCCGCTCCAAATGAGGAAGCGGGTGTTTTTGATTACGGCGTGGTCGGTGGTGGGGGGGTTGGTTGTGTCAACTGTCGTCGCTGCTTCATGATGGCCATGACGCTATTGACCAGCGCAATTGCGAGTAGAATGATACTTACGTACCCAAGGAAGAATGGGATTATGCCAAAGGTAACAAGGCCCAGTGAGTTAAGGCTTGCCATGGTGCCCAGGGTATACCACGTAGCGGCCTGCAGTGCGGGGCCAACGGTGGACGGCATGACCCGCATGGTCATGAGGATGGCATTGGCGTAGAGTGTGCAGACGAGCAGTATGGTGCTCACCGAAGCGGTAGTGAGTGTAATCGTGCCCGTCGTTATCGCTTCCGCCGAAAAGAGCGCGAGCATGGTGAGCATGATGATAACCATGGCCACCCGGAGCACATAGTAGATAAAGCCGAGCATATATCGCTCCGTCTTATCAATGGTGCCATCTGCAATCGCTCCAAAGAAACTAACGATTGCGATGGTAGAAGTACCAACTCCGAGTGAAATCGCGACCCCCTGTGCAATGGTTGCTACTATCACGAGTGTTTCCATACCCAACCAGCATACCATGGGTACAAAACGCAACGTTACGAGCTTGTGAATCGTTACTATAGTGGTATGTCACGCTATCGCCATCTTTTCTTTGATATGGATCAAACCATTAGTCCGGCCCGCAGTCCTGTCTTGCCAGAAATGGACCAGTTACTTCGGTCGCTACCCCAAGACATCATCATAGTCTCTGGTGGCGAGCGGACGCGCATTGCCTCGCAGGTGGGCGATGTGCGCCGTTACACGTTGGCACAAAATGGCAACCATGGCCTTGACCCTACCGATAGCGAACTATGGTATGCACCACTTGAAGACCGACACCGCGAGGAAATCCTTGCTCACATTGACCGACTGGTAGCACACCTTGACCACGAACTCGGCCACGAGTATGTGCCGATTGAAGACCGCGGTGCCCAAATCACTTTTAGTCCGGTCGGCAACCATGCGCCTCATGAGGTAAAGCGACTCTATGACCCCGATGCCGCAAGGCGGCTGGATCTCCTCGCTCGTGTACCGCTAGAATCTGACGAGATTGTCGTGAAGATTGGCGGTTCGACCAGTTTTGACTACATCCACAAAGACCGCCACAAGGGCGCTAATGTCGCAAAACTAATTGAACACCTTGGCTGGGACGCTGATGCTTGTGTGTACTTTGGTGACGGACTCTATCCTGGTGGTAATGACGAGTCAGTAATAGGGGTTATTGAGACTGTGCGGGTACGTGACCATCACGATACCTACGAGAAGCTTCGGGAAGTACTTAGGTAAACAACAAACCCCCGCCTCTGTAGGCGGGGTTTGTCTTGTGTTGGGGTCAGTTACAGCAAGATAGTAGCACTATTATCGCTTACCTCGAGGGTGCCAGTAGCAACATCATAATCCTGCGTGTCACCAGCGGCGGTCGTGAGGCGAACCTTGCCGGGGCCGAGGGGTGAAATCAGGGCGGTGTGTCCGGGAAGGATGGTCATTTCACCAGCGACTCCAGGCACAATGGCAGATACGACCGCACCAGCAAACAGCGGCTGGTCGACACGGGCGATGGTGAGATGAAAGGTTTTGTTTGACACAGTTCTAAGTTGTTATTTCAAGCAGTTGCTGCTCCAGCACGCTGATGACGTTAGTTTACTTCTTCAATCCCGCCCTTCATGTAGAAGGCCTGCTCGTTTTTATCATCGTGCTTACCGTCGAGGATTTCGCCAAAGCCGCGGACGGTCTCGGCAAGGGTAACGTACTTACCCGGCGCACCCGTGAAGACTTCGGCTACGGAGAATGGCTGTGACATAAAGCGCTGAATCTTGCGGGCGCGGTACACGGTGGTCTTGTCTTCTTCTGAGAGTTCTTCGATACCAAGGATAGCAATAATGTCCTGAAGGTCTTTGTAGCGCTGGAGCACCATCTTTACCCCTTGGGCCACACGGTAGTGCTCTTCACCGACAATCATTGGATCGAGGGCTGAGGAGTTACTCTCCAGTGGGTCAATGGCTGGGTAGATACCGAGGGACGCAAGCTGGCGACTGAGTACCACCGTTGAGTCGAGGTGCGAGAAGGTGGTAGCTGGCGCTGGGTCGGTAAGGTCGTCGGCAGGTACGTACACAGCCTGTACCGAGGTGATTGAGCCCTTCTTGGTGGAGGTGATACGCTCCTGCATCTTACCCATTTCTTCGGCCAGGGTTGGCTGGTAGCCTACTGCTGACGATACGCGGCCGAGGAGGGATGACACCTCCTGACCAGCCTGCGTAAAGCGGAAGACGTTGTCCATAAAAAACAGCACATCTTTACCCGAACCTTCATCACGCAGCGCCTCAGCCATGGTAAGGCCGGTAAGGCCCACGCGCGCACGAGCACCGGGTACCTCGTTCATCTGGCCAAAAACCAAGGCAGTTTTATCAAGCACGCCGGAGTCCTTCATTTCGTGGTACAAGTCATTTCCTTCACGTACGCGCTCTCCAACACCAGCGAACACCGAGTAGCCACCGTGCTGGCTGGCTACGTTGTGAATGAGTTCCTGAATGAGCACCGTCTTCCCTACACCAGCACCACCGAAGAGACCGACCTTACCACCCTTGATAAAGGGAGCGAGGAGGTCGACCGATTTGATACCGGTCTCGAAGACCTCGGTCTTGGTCGACTGCTCGGTAAAGGCCGGTGCATCCTGGTGAATGGCGCGTGTACGATTAGCCTTTACCTCGCCCTTACCGTCGAGGGTCTCGCCGAGGACGTTGAAGAGGCGGCCGAGTGAGGCCTCGCCGACAGGGACACTGATAGGTGCACCAGTGTCCTTCACGACCATGCCTCTGGTGAGTCCCTGCGTGTCCTGCATCGCAATTGCGCGCACGCGGTTGAGGCCCACGTGCTGCGCGACCTCGAGCGTGAGGGTTTCGCCACCGTCTTTGTCGATAGTGAGAGCGGATAGTAGCTCCGGTACGCCGTCCTTGAAGTGAACGTCGACAATCGGGCCGATGATTTGGGTAATGGTGCCAGTTTTGGTGCTCATAATTTTTTTTAATGGCTTGTACGTTAGTAAAGACTCAGTACCACTGAGCAGTGGACGTACGGACTTGGTGCGCCCCGTTGCTTAGCATTACTTCATCGCTTCCACCCCGGCGGTGATTTCACTCACTTCGGCCGTAATCGCTGCCTGGCGCTGCTTGTTAAATTTAATTGTAAGCGCCTTCACTACCTCTTTACTCTTATCGGTCGCATTCTTCATCGCCACCATGCGGGCGCTGTGCTCACTGGCTTTACTCTCAAGAAGCGCGTGGTATAGCACGACCTGCACCAGTTGCGGAATGAGAATACCGAGCACCACCTC
>CALRHO010000049.1 GCA_943359405.1 Candidatus Nomurabacteria bacterium | reverse complement strand
TGATGACGAGCTTGTTTATGAATATAAGCTCGAAAGTGGTAGCTGGGAATTATATGGATAGTTGTTTGGATTTTTCAGATTTAATTCTTTTAATCACTGGAATTTTTATTGCTTGGCAAGCATGGGAAACAAGACGACTTTCAGAATTAACTCGCACGAAAGAACAACCGCTGTTAGAAATTGAATTTCAAAGTAAGGGTGCCGAAGTTTTGATAAAAAATATTGGACAGTCACCAGCTTATTCTCCTTCAATTAGTTCCATCAGCGTTGCCTCAAATGAACATCTAGATTTTGACCCTTTACATTCTTCACGTCTCCCGATTATTCCAGGTGAATCACGAAGGGTTTGGATGCACCACCAACGTATCTCCGAAGGATCAATAGGCGGTTTTGTCGAGAGTATGCCAGTTCTAAGAAAGGTAGTAGAGAATAGCAGTGACCCAATTAAAATTGTATTGCAGTATTTTGATAAAAATGGAGAAAAGCTAAATAGAGTTTTATATATTAAAGTAGGTGGAAACAAAATTAGTGGTGACCAGCAAATATATACTTCTACTAATCCAGAAGGTTAAAAGCTAGGACTTAGGTTTACCGAGCCTCTTTTTTTCTTCCTTTTTAATTCTTGTCTTAGCTTTTCCAACACCATCAGCTACCACCACGCACCCCAATGCGTACGCAGAAGCACAAAGCCACCACGCGCTCCGCGCGTTGCTAGCTTTGTTCAAAGTAAGTTCGAGCAAGGGTTAGTATTTCTTCACCGCGACAAAACAGAAAACACCCCAGTGACTACTGGGGTGTTTTCTGTTTTAGCAAGCGACCATCGTCGCTTGCGGGTCGCGGTGACAGCCGCAGCGATGTTTCTGTCCCCTTCCTAGGGACAGAAACCGCGAGGCGGGGTCGCGAACACTTAGTAGATTTGAAGCGAAGCGAACAAATCTACTTAGTGATTCGTGACCACAACAGTATAGAGCACCCAGGGACGTTTTTTTGTTCCTGACCCGGAGAGGAAGGTATGAGGGCGTCTTGACTACGTGTCTCTGGTCACGTACTTTAGCCAGCAGATGTACCCATACAACCGAGGGAGGCGGCATGGCCATGAACGACGTTATTGTACCTGCTACTATCCCGGCGGTGACGCTGGCACTGCATCGAGAAGCGCGGTTTGTACTGCGCATCACCGATGGTGGTATTACTGTCATCAACAATCATGTGCTGGAAACAGACAGCATACCGCTGATTGTGGTTACTGCGGTGCGCTTGACCAGGCATGGTTTGAGAGAGGTTTCGGTACTTGAAATTGGCTACCAGCGGGCTCGCCCGTATAGCCGTGTGCATAAACACCGGAATCGGCTGCGCCTAGAGCGCCGCTCGCCAGACTTTACGCTAACGGAGCAAGAGTTTTGGCTCGTGTATCCAAAAATCATTGACTGTCTGCGGGCAGTACTCGATGATACACAGAGTCGGTGGCAAAGTACGGAATCGTGGTTTGTGCCCGGTCGTCGCCTACCGGTGGAGCGTGGGGTAGAAATCACGGTTCGTAGTGAGGACCACTCGCTCCTGGTGGCTTTAATGCGCGAGCATGTGCGCTTTTTTCGGGTCTATATCTTGAGGCGATACGCCGCATGGATTAATCGTAAGCTGCGGTATTCAAAGTACAATCGGTACCAAAACTATGGTCCAAATGTCCGGGAGGTTGTCGAGAGTTTGCAGCAAAGCACCTGTTTTAGAGATGGCACGCTGCGCGAGGTGCTCCTCGGGTTGTGTCACAAACGAATGCTCATCGAGTCAGCATTTCGTGACTTATACCAGGAGCAACTTACCACGGGACAGCAGCAATTCCCGTGGCTAGAGTCTGACCGGCGTCAGAAGCCAGCCACGCCGCTGTGTGTACGCATGACGCTTGATCAGCCTAGTGGGCGAGGGACTCATGCCCAGGGATGTGTTCGGTTCGAGATCGTGTATGATCCACGCGCTCGGAAGGAGTGGGCGACTACGGCAGTGTCGGACGTACCCTTTTGAATAAAAACGCCCTCCGTGACACTGGGGGCGTTTTTTTATTGAGACAGTAGTCGTGATACACGACGCTAATTTACCTTCCGCATTGAGGTCTTAATGTCAAAGCGCGGATTAACTTTCTTGCCTGGGTTGAAAATATCAGTAGGGTCAAAGATGTGCTCGGTCTGTTTGAAGAGGTCAAGCATCTTTGGCGAAAAGAGTTTGTTGAGATACGGTGTTCGGATGATGCCGTCATTATGCTCGCCACAAATATTACCCTTGTACTTGATGGCAGTCGAGTAGAATTTCTCTGCCATACGCTCGACCAGGAGTGGCGTGGTGGGGTTGGTAAAATCAAGTAGAGGGTAGAAGTGAAAATGGCCATTGGCACCATGGCCATGGACAGCCGAGATGACGTTGAATTCTTTGAGGAGTGTCTTTATTTCCATGAAGAACTTGCCCATGGACTCAGGCGGTACGGTCATGTCTTCGAGAAAAGCCGCTGGACGCTTCCCGGGGTCAAGGAGTTTTGAGAGGGAATAACTGGCACGACGAATCTGTAGATACATCTCAACCTCGTAGGTGTTTTTGACGACTCGCGCCCGGGCACCACCACCACTCATGGCAGCGGCGAGGCCGGCTGGGCTATGCTTGTGCGCGGTCTCTTTGTCGAGCGTGACGATGATGGTGAACTCAGGCACGCGGCGCGACCAGCGCACGTGGTAGGTGGCATACATGGCCAGCATGACACGGTAGTAGGTGAGGCCATCGAGACGTTGCTTGAAGAAGGTGGGATTTTTGAGTGCCATGTCAAAGGTGAGTGCATCAAAAATCTCGACGTTGATCGGGTTGAAGGGTAGTGTCTTCATGACGACGGCAGCAGCATCCTGGAGGTCAAAAATCGGAATTGCCAGCATGGTAGTGTCGTGCTGGATTGGAAGTGCTCGCATGGTTACTTCGGTGACAATCCCGATGGTGCCCTGGCTACCTGAGATAATACGGGTGAGGTCGAAGGTACCGACGCCTTTTTTGAAGGCTGCTACCCCGTCGCTAAAGACTCGCCACAGAGCGTAGCCGGCAGTGTTCTTGGGTGTGGGTGGTTTGCCTGCGAGGATGGTGGCCTCATGCTCTTCAATCAGTGCAAAGATGGCTTTGGCAATACGCGCATATTCGTTCTTTTCCTTGGTGAGTAGCTTGTATTCGCGGAGGGTCAGTGCCTTCACAGTATAGGTATGGCCATCAGCCAACACGACCTCGAGTGACTCTACCCAGTCGGCACAGTGTCCATAGCGGAGTGAGTCCGGGCCGGCGGCATTATTGGCAACGGCGCCGCCGATGGTACAGATGTCTTTTGAGGAGGTATAGGAAGGGATGTAGGCGTCCACGCGCTTGAGCTTTTTCTCGACATCACGCCACATCGCACCCGGCTCACAGGTGATGGTAATCTTGTCTGACTTTTTTGTTGCTTCGCCAATGTGATGGAGGTGTGGGCAGGTGTCGATTACAATCGAGTCGGTAAGGGAGCCACCAGAGAGGCCGGTGCCAGCGGCACGCGCCGTCAGGGAGAGTGAGGAGAAACGCTTGGTCTCACGAGCAACAACTGAGACAGCAATCTCGACATCACGGCGATTCTTGGGAATGATAACCACCTGTGGCATGATCGCAAAGATGCTTTCATCGGTGCTGTACTTGGCCAGGTGTGACTGGTCTGAAGAAACCACCCCACGAAAACCAGCTTCGCGAAGCAGCTTTTCGACGAGGAGATGGCCCAGCGGGTCGCGTTTGAGGTTGATTCGCTCGCCGGGTTTGAGTTGGCGCAGCATGAGCCCAGTCTGACGGTGGCTATGGTCGTGGCCGTGATGATGGTGGGAAGTTGGCTTTCGCTCACGACTTTTGATGGGGGTTTTCTTGCTCACTACCGGTGTTGCTTTTTTTGAGAGCACCGCGGCTGGTTTGGTTTGTTTGGTGGTAGTGACAGGCGGCTGTTCGGTGGTGGCAGCGTCGATGATGGCATCAGCTCGGGCATCATCGGTACTGGTTTGCACCGTGGCGGGTTTGGTTTTTGAAGTCACGACCTTACCTGGTTTGCGGGTCGGCTTGCTTACGAGCGCACGAGACTTGCCTGCCATCGTACCGGTAGGCGTGGGGGTAGTTCGTTTGTGAATAGTAATTGGTACTACATCCGAAGAACGTTCACTCATTACCCATATTCTATCGCATTGGTATCTTGATGTGGTACGCTTATTCCCAATGACACAAGCGCAGGCACTTTCGGCGCTTAAGACGGGAGCAAATGTTTTCCTCACCGGTGAGCCGGGGGCAGGGAAGACGTATGTGCTAAGTGAGTACATCGCGTGGCTTGAAGCCGCCGGGCTGACCGTCGCCGTGACCGCTTCGACTGGTATTGCAGCGACGCATGTTGGCGGCATGACCATTCATTCCTGGAGTGGGATTGGTGTGCGTGATACGCTCACGCGGTATGATCTCGACCAAATCACCCAGAAAGAAAAACTCGTGAAGCGCTTTGCGCGAGCGCACGTGCTGGTTATTGATGAAATCTCCATGCTCGACGGTACCGTCCTTGATATGGTCGACCTGGTCTTAAAGACAGCCCGGCAGTCGAGTGAGGCATTTGGAGGACTGCAGGTAGTACTGGTTGGGGATTTCTTTCAACTACCCCCGGTGACGAAGCAAGGACAAATGATGCGGTACGCTTTTCAGAGTCGCGCGTGGGAACATGCCCGCCCGCTGTGCTGCTACCTTACCGAGCAGTGGCGTCACGAAGATGAAATGCTCTCGGGGCTCCTGTCGGCTATTCGTCGGGGTGAGGTAGAAGAGGAGCACTATACGCTCCTCTCGGAGCAGACAGATATCGCGTATGAAGGGGTGGTACCAACTCGACTTTATACACACAATGCCGATGTAGACGCGGTCAACCTGGAGCAACTGAAGGGTTTGGGTGGTTATGGTCGTACCTTTACGATGACCAGCAAGGGCAGCCGACCCATGATAGAAAGCTTGATGAGGAATTGCCTCTCTCCGGAGACACTACATTTGAAAGAAGACGCTATGGTGATGTGTACAAAAAACAACTTTGAGTCAGGGTACGTTAATGGGACCTTGGGACGGGTAGTTGGATTTGATGCTGACGATGGTTTTCCAGAAATAGAAACGGCCGCGGGGCGGCGCATCACGATGCGACCAGTTGACTGGGAGGTGCAGGATGAAGGGAAGGTGCTGGCAGCGGTGACACAGGTGCCGCTGCGTCTGGCGTGGGCGATTACCGTCCATAAGAGTCAGGGTATGTCGCTTGATGCGGCGGAGGTTGACCTTACCCGGGCATTTGTCTATGGGCAGGGGTACGTAGCGCTCTCGCGGGTACGGACACTCGCGGGTCTGCGGGTTCTTGGTGTGGGTGCGACGGCACTGACGGTCGACCCGCGGGTGATAGAGCAAGATACTCGTTTTCGGGCGGCGTCGGCTGACCTTGAGGCTACCCTAGACGAGCAAGGTGAAGTGGAAATTGAAAAGATTCAAGAACTCTTTGTTACCGGGAATGGTGGCAAGGTGCCCGTAGCAGGTGCCTCGACCACGTCACGTCGTGAGGCAGTGGCAGCGCGGTTGAAAAAGGAAAGTACCACTGAGCGTACGCGGCAACTGGCAGCAGCCGGAAAAACGGTCGATGAAATTGCGGCCGAACGGGGCCTCGCGGCATCAACTATCTACGGCCACCTTGAAGAACTCATAATGGAGGGCGCGCTCGACGTCGGGGTGGTGGCGGTGGTCTTGGGTGGGCGATTTGATCTAGCCCAAGCTCAGGCGGACTTTGCGCGGGCGGCTGCCGTAAAGGGTGATGTGGCACTCAAGCCCCTGTTTGAATACTTAGACGAACAATATGATTACAACTACTTACGAGTACTGCGAGCACTCCACCGTCAGGTAGCCGCATAAACTGGTGTGTCTAGTCGAGTGCGGCACGGTACCAGGGGAGTATACTAGTGGTGTCAGTCGCTGAACTGATGCATTTAGAATCCTATCAATGTAACCGATTTTCTCATGAGAACCGTAGCGACTATCCAGTACGGAAGCGTTGCCATTGTGGCTGCGCTCATTCTTTCGGTCGTCGTTGGTGTTGGTACTGCTTCTGCAGCTACCACTACGCCGTCGACCACCATGTCGCAGCTTGAGGTACTCCTTAAACGCATAGCCGAACTCCAGGCACAGCTGGCAGCCTCGCGGGGCGAGGTGGCTGATATCCTCAAGAGTGACTACGCCGAGGGTGCACAGAATGACGATATCAAGAAGGTGCAGGAACTCCTGGCCACCGACTCGTCACTCTATCCCGGCGGACGAGTAACTGGATTTTTTGGACCCATGACGCGGGCCGCCATCGAGCGCTTCCAGGAGCGTAATGGTCTTGAGGTAACGGGTCGCTTAGATGAACCTACTCGTGCACTCATAAAAGAG
>CALRHO010000048.1 GCA_943359405.1 Candidatus Nomurabacteria bacterium | reverse complement strand
TTGACACTGCTAATGGTGCTGGTGGAACGTACTGTAGCGCTAACGCGACAGCGTGGGTGTTCAGTTCTAACTTAGTTACTAACCCTGCCCGTTCGTGGTGTGTTGATAGCACAGGTGCAAATCGTGAGGTGGCAACGACCACGTCAGGAACTGTCTGTCCAGCATCATAGGGTGGAGTAGTTTTTGTTTGGTAGTGTCGGGCAATAGTGCGGTATACTATTGCCATGATTTCTCTGGCAGTCGTCGGGGTACCGCTTGAGTTACTCGCAGTCTTGGCTGGTGGACTCGGTGCCATTATAGGAAGTTTCCTCAATGTCCTGATTTATCGAATGCATACAGGGCGGTCACTAAACGGTCGCTCGCATTGCTTGTCGTGTGGTCGTCTGCTTCGTTGGTACCATCTGGTGCCGGTAGTGTCATACTTTGCCCTGCGTGGTCGCTGTGGGTGTTGTGGCGCCTGGTTTACCCCTCGGTACGCTGCGGTTGAGATACTTACGGCAACGCTCTTTGCGCTCGTAGTACTGATGGCGGTTGATGTGGTTGAAGTAATGATGCTGTGGGCGATCATGTCGGTCTTGGTGGTAATTGTGGTGTATGATCTCCGACACTTGATTATTCCCGACGAACTCGTTGTTACCTTGGTTTTATTAACAACGGCCCGGGCTGGGTACTGGGCGTGGCTGTATCTTGACTCTACCTTACCGTTTTTGGCAACGGCAGTGGCCGGCCTTACGGTGGCGGGTTTCTTTTTTCTGTTATGGTACCTATCGGGTGGTCGGTGGCTGGGTTTTGGTGATGTGAAGCTATCGTTCCCACTCGCGCTCTTGGTGGGTAGTAGTGGTGCTTTTTCGATGGTGGTGTTGTCATTTTGGGTCGGAGCAGGAGTTAGTCTATGTTTGCTTGGCCTGAGTACGCTCGCACGACGGCTGCGGGGGAAAACACCCGTGTGGTTTTTGGGTAGAACGCTTACAATGAAGAGTGCCGTCCCGTTCGCACCGTTTCTAGTTGCTGGTGCCCTCCTAGTCTTTTTCTTTCATGTCGATGTCCTCGCGCTTTTTTCTTGGAATGCCACCTAAGTCAGTGGCCGGTTTTGGACTAATTGAACTCCTGGTCGCGGTGAGCATCATGGTGGTGGTTACCACGGTAGTCTTGGCGAACCATGGTTCGTTTACAAGCACCTCACTGTTGCGTACCCAAGCGTACGATATGGCGTTACGTATCCGTGAGGCTCAGCAAAGTGCCGTGAACGCACAGGGTAGTTCAGGTAATTTTTCAACCCTGCTGGGTGTACGGTGGCGGAGCTCAGTTTCGAATCGCTACGATATTTTTTCAATACCCTTTTTTGAGGATGGTCCCGGGGTTGACCTTGTTCCTGCCCAAGTGAGCATTTTCGGGACCCCAGGCGTACTTGATGACCGGTTTTCAATACTCTGTGTTCGTCGCGTTACCAGTGGTACACCTGAGGCGTGTGGCTCGACGACAGGTGTGTTTATTGTATTCAAGCGCCCTAACTTTGATGCATTGTTTTATGATAGTAACGGTAACCGTACTACGAACGTTGAAAGCGTTATTTTTACCCTTGGTCGAGTGGGCGATACGTTTGATTCGGCCGCAGTCGGCACGACGCAGCGCTCGGTAATAATTACACGCAGTGGTCAGATAACGGTACAATAAGCATGAAACTGCCTCTACAATTTCAATCTGGCTTCACCCTCATCGAAATGATTGTTGCCCTGGGCTTATTTGCGGTCGTAACGACCATTACCACGGGAGCGGTGCTGATGCTTGTGGCGACTAATCAAAAATTTCACTTTGAGCAAAGTATTATGACCAATCTTTCTTTTGCTATTGATAGTATGACACGTGAAATGCGTACGGGCTTCAACTACTATTGCGCTACCGGAGCAGCGCCGAGTGAAGCGCCTTTTGGGGGAGCACAGCATGAAACTGCACAAGGGTTAGTAGTCGATGCCGGTCAAACATCAGCCCTTCGTCGTGATTGTGAAACCGGACGGGGTACTAACCGTATGCACGGCGTGTCATTTTTTGAAAGTGGTGACAGTGTTACCGGCACCGGAGCACTCCGTATCCTATACTTTTACGATGCAACCGAGCAAATGGTTTATCGGCGTATTGGTAATGGCAATCCAGAACCAATTGTCTCAGAAGGAATCGACATCACCGCTGCTGATTTCTTTGTATGGGATTCGAGCCCGCTGCTTGCTGACACGACGCTATCTGACAATGACGCAGATCAGCCATCAATTACGCTGTATCTAACCGCGGAGTCTGTTGATGACACTGACGCAACTCCAAGGAGTTTTACTATCCAAGCCACGGTAAATCAACGGAGTCTTGATCTATGATAGTTCAAACTACAACAAAGGCTGCATTTACGCTCGTGGAGACACTGGTGGCGGTCTCGGTATTATTGTTGGTGGTGGTTGGGCCATTGACGATTACTACCAGGACCACTAAGAGTGCTACCTTTGCCTCTGAACAAGTAATTGCTCACTTTTTAGCTCAGGAAGGCCTTGAATTAGCCCAGAAAGGTCGTGATGAGTTTTTGCTTGCCCACTACCAGGAACCAACCACGGTAACTAACCCATGGACTCGGTTCACTCAGTCCGGATGGTCTTGGGATACGTGTTCGGTGAGCATAAATCCGGGTGGTTGTGGTCTATCGTTGGCTGCGACTGGTCAAGTGGCGAACCCAATTGATTGTGATGCCGCTACCAATAATTGTGCGATACGACGTTCGACACAACCGGCTACTGATCGAGTATTGTATCGCCACGGAACGACCAATAGCGTAGCGACACCGTACACTCGGGTCGTCCAGTTTTTTGATGTGGGTACTGGAGCCGGTGCGCGTGACCCACAGATTCGGGTTGTTTCTACGGTAACATGGCGGTCAGGGAATTTGCTCGCTACGCAACAGGTACAGCTGGAGACGTATCTATTTAATGTCTATGACCGTGACTAATCTTCAGATACCGCAGGCAGGGTTTGCGCTCTTGATGACCATGCTTGTCATTAGTGTCATTATTCCGGTGGCAATCACCATTCTTGATGTCACCAGCAAACAGGTGCGACTCGCAGGTAATGCTCGTGATTCCGAAGTGGCATTTCATGCTGCAAATGCGGGACTCGAGTGTGCCCAGCAGGTGCGTCGGGCTCTCGGTGCCACGATGGAGAGCGATCCTCCGGCGGACATTAGTGTAGCTTGCTTTGGACAGACCACAACGGTGAGTCCAGTTACCACTATTCCCAGTACCAACGGTCGTGTCCACCACTACGCGTATCAGCTGACCTGGGGCACGGCTCCACTCCAGCGCTGTTCACAAGTTGATACAATTTTAATCGTTTCAGACCCTGGTGGAAGTTCAACCCCGCCCAGTGCTGGGAGTATTGTAACGAGCGGCCTCGTCATGCACCTCGATGCAGGCAATCCCGCATCCTACCCTGGTAGCGGTCTGACCCTTACGGATCTAAGCGGGAACGGCAATAATGGCACCCTGACTGGACCCACTACTATTACCGGTGGTGCAATCAATTTTAATGGTACCACCAACCTCACCACCACCAACCTTATCTCTAATCCGCAGAGTTTTACCATCGGTATCTGGTTCCGCACTTCTTCAGCGCTTGGTCGCAAACTCATCGGACTGGAATCATCACAAACCGGTAGCTCTGGTAGTTATGATCGGCACTTTTATGTGGATACCGCTGGCCAACTGCGCTGGGGCGTTTGGAGCCCAGGGGCATCGACCTTCCTCTATGGCAATGTCACTGACAATGAGTGGCGCTACGCCGTGGTGTCGTTCAACAATGGCGCCATGCAGCTCAGTATGAATGGAGTGGTCATCGACAATGTCACCGCTGCAGCGGCGGTCTTTGATGGTTATTGGCGGATTGGTGGACAGACTTTAGGGGGTTGGCCCGCGGCCTCTTCCGGCTTCTTTGTGGGGAGCGTCGCCGCAGTAGAAGTCTACAACCGTCCGCTGTCGAGTGCTGAGATCACCCAGAACTGGAATGCCAATCGTGAGCGGTTTGGTTTTGGCGCCCCACCCCCTTCGGGAGGTGGCTCAAACACAACCGTAAATACGAGTGATCTGAAGGCGGTGATACCAAGTTACCCTAACATCACGAGTACAAAAACCTGTGCCGAGAGCAGTGTCTGTACCATCATTTCATCCCGAGGGTACAACCGAGCGTGTCCAGCTACACTCGGTGGCACATTTGCTGCCAGTACCATTCAGCGTGAGGTTCTGCTAGAGTACTAGCACTATGCCGAAGCCAGCTTCTGATAAGCTCAATACGCGCCTTACGCAGCTGCGTGAACTCGTGGCCTACCACCAAAAGCGCTATCACGAAGACGATGCGCCAGAAATGAGCGATGAGGCGTACGACGCCTTGGTACGAGAACTGAAAGATATAGAGGCTACGCTAGGTGTCGTCTCGGGTGTGGCTGAGGCAGTTGGTGGTACGGCCAGTGCGGCTTTTGCTAAGGTCAATCACCGGACACGACAGTGGTCGCTTGATAACGTTTTTTCTGATGAGGAGCTGGTTGCGTGGGAAGAGCGCCTCCAGCGGCTGCTCGATAAAACTCCGTATGCTGATGCCAGGGTTACCTATATGGCTGAGCACAAGCTTGATGGTTTGAAGGTGGTACTTGAATATGAGCAGGGAAGGCTGGTGCGAGCAGCAACGCGTGGCGATGGTCAGGTTGGTGAAGACGTCACGCACACAGCGCGCACTATTGCGTCGCTGCCAGTTTTGCTCGCGCACCCTGTATCACTTACCTGTGTCGGTGAGGTGCTTATGTTTAAGGATGATTTTGAACGACTTAATACTGCGCGGGCAGCCGCTGGTGAGTCGCTGTTTGCTAACCCCCGCAACGCGGCAGCTGGCAGTCTGCGTCAACTTGACCCGGCGGTAGCAGCCGCTCGGTCACTCTCGCTCTATGTCTATGATCTTGATAATTTCGAGCCGCACGCTACCGGCCTTGTAAAGCCGCAGTCGCAAGCAGCAGAACTCTTACTGCTCAAAAACTTGGGTTTTCCAACGAGTCCGTATCCGCAGGAATGTCCTGACCTCGCATCGGTAAAAAAGTTTTATCATCACTGGAAAGTACACCACGAAGATTTGCCGTTTGGCCTTGATGGGATAGTCATTAAAGTAAACGAGGTGGTACTCCAACATGAACTTGGGTACACTGCCCGTGCGCCGCGCTTTGGGGTGGCGTACAAGTTTCCCGCCGTTGAGACGACAACTGTGGTAGAAGCGATTGAACTTCAGGTTGGGCGCACTGGAGTAGTAACACCGGTAGCACACCTCCGACCAGTCTTACTAGACGGATCAACCGTCTCGCGGGCGACACTCCACAATGAAGATCAGATCAAACGTCTCGATGTCCGTGTAGGCGATACCGTTATACTGCGCAAGGCAGGGGACATTATTCCAGAAGTAGTGTCAGTACTCCTGCCCCTTCGTCCTTTGAAAACTACGTCCTACCGCTTCCCCAAGCGGGTAGCTGCTTGTGGTGGTGACGGTAGTATTGAGCGAGTACCCGGTGAGGCTGCCTATCGGTGTGTATCGCTCGACTCCGATTTTTTGCGTCGACAGCGACTCTATCACTTCGTTTCAAAAGGGGCACTGAATATTGACGGGGTGGGACCACGGATTCTTGATACCCTTTTCGATGCGGGACTCATCAGCACTGTTGCCGACTTATTTGATTTGAATACCGAGGACTTTCTATCACTTCCTGGTTTTAAGGACCGGTCGGCGCATAATGCGGTGACAGCCATCGCTGCAGCCCGCACTACCACACTCCCGCGACTCCTTATTGGCTTATCGATTGATCATGTTGGTGAGGAGACAGCGCGCTTAATTGCGCAATATTTTCCGACGATTGCAGCATTGCGCGCAGCGACTGAAGCTGACCTGGCCGCAATCGATGGAATCGGTCCAGTAATTGCAATGTCAGTCGCTGCCTGGCTTACGAATGAAGGGGCCCAGCACGAGGTTGATCGCCTGCTACAGCACCTCTCGCTTAAATCTACAACCACTGCTGCTGCCTCGTCGCTTACTGGTGCCACGTTTGTTTTTACCGGTACACTTCCGACGCTTGGTCGAGATGAGGCAAAGGAGCTAGTGCGGGCAGTGGGTGGCAAAGTGGCTAGTAGTGTTTCCCGTTCGACTTCATACGTGGTAGTCGGGGCCGAGCCAGGTAGTAAGGCGGCGGAAGCGGCTGCACTCGGCGTTCCTGTACTCGACGAAGCCGCCTTTCGATCCCTCCTGGCGGGCTAGCCTCCCCTCTGCTATGATGCACGCACGTATGACCAAAGAAGAAATCGCGCACCTGGCACGACTCTCGCGGGTCGCGCTCACACCGGCTGAATTAGATAACTTTCATACCGAAATTTCTTCAATTTTGGAGTATGTCAGTGCGGTCAATGCGAT
>CALRHO010000047.1 GCA_943359405.1 Candidatus Nomurabacteria bacterium | reverse complement strand
GAAGCAGCCGCTGCAACGGGCACCGAGAACCGATCAGCGGTTCTCGGTGCCCCGTACCACTTGGTGCTTGTATGGAAAGAGGAAAAGGACCCGTAAAAAACGGCTTCTCCACTTCAACACCAAAAAAGCTCTCACTAGCAAAAAGAACAGTCATAGTGCGCAACACTCCTTCTTCTTTAGCGCGTCGCGCATTTTAGCACAAGTCCGCAAGAATTGGACAACAAAAATGCCCCGTCGCTAAACAGGGTCTTCTCGTCGTAGGCCGGGCGCATTCGCGCCCGGCCCCCGCACTCCTCAGTGGACCACCTTGACCGCCGTTGGATTGCAAGACTGCGAGACAATGCACCATTCATCATTCTTAAGGCACTCACGCAGCGCGCAAGTAACCGCGCTGACGAGCTGTGAGATTTCACTTGTCATTGCCACGACCGGCTCTACAGTAAAGCCCCATGGGTTAACACTGAGGTGGGCTTCCCCACAGACCTGACGGAGCTTGTCGTAGAGCCGCTTCTCCCACTCGGATATACTCCGTCCAGCCGAGAGTTCCCTCAGCATGTTGCTGAGGGAAAACGAACGGCCGGCGAGTCCCGGGAGCAGCAGCTGCTCACCGGTCACCGTGACGATGGCGTGGTTGCCACGGGCAACCACGCACACACTCTTCTGGATCATGTTCAATACTCCTCTGTTGAAGATCTTTGTGTAAGAAAATACAACCTTTGCGTATCTACGTCAATGGGTATCCAGGGGCTACAGCTTCACCAGTTACCAACTGCCTGAATTTAACTCAACGAGTACGTCTCATTGAGGGAGAATAAAAAGTATCGGGGGTGCGGGAATCGGTCACGAGTCACTAACTATAATTGTTTGCTTCGCTCCAATTCTAGTAAGTGCTCGCGACCCCGCCTCGCGGCACTTCTGCCTGGGAAGGACAGAAGTGCAACGCTGCGGCTTTCGATTCCCGCACCCCGCCCCTCGTTCACTTCGTTCTCTCGGTGCGGGGTGCGGGAATCGAACCCGCGTATTCAGCTTGGAAGGCTGACATTTTACCACTAAATTAACCCCGCGATGTGCCCGCGATTCTACCATCCCTGCTCCCAAAACAAAAGCCGGATGAGGGATCGGTCCTGCTATACTGGAGCCATGTCCATACTGACCGGTATTGTCATTTCCATTCTTTCCGTCTATCTCGCGTTTACCAATACCCTCGCCGGGTACGTAAGCACTTGGCTTCCTACGACCACCACCGACGGTAATGAACTACTCACCAAACAAGAAAGCGGTCTTTCTCTGATTCCCTCACGTTTTCACCCGAGCCAATTGACTACCATCCTACGCGACAGCAATACCTTTCAGCGTGCTGTCGTAGCCGAGGCGATCACACCCCCACCGCGACCACTACTCGACCCCCGCCATGCCGTAGTCAACATTGCATGCACCTTCACTACTGACACCGCCATAAAAAACACTACTGGTACCGGTTTCATTGTTGATGGTAGTGGTGTCATTCTCACCAACGCGCATGTGGCCCAATACCTACTACTTGCCGAGACCAATGCCCTGGGCAAGGCTGCGTGCCGGGTAAAGACTGGCGAGACTGATACTCCCCACTACCACGCCGAACTTCTCTACCTTCCGCCCGCCTGGATTGTTGCTAATGCGGCCCTGATCACCGAAGCTGTACCCATGGGCACTGGTGAGCGCGACTACGCCCTTTTACATATCACCAAAACCACTGACGGCAGTCCACTTCCAGCCAGCTTCCCGACCTTACCCTTTAATGCCGAACTCCTACCCCAGGGTACACAAGATAATGAAGTCTTTGCCATCGGCTTCCCTGCCCCCGAAAATATTACTCCCGGCAGTGACCTCAGTATCGTTGCTGCAACTACGACAATTTCCGAGTTGTACACCTTTGGCTCCAATTACGCTGATGTGTTTTCAATTCGCGGCAGCAGCGTCGGCGCCGGTGGCTCATCGGGCGGGCCGGTACTCGACCAGTCTGGAAACGTTATCGGCATGATTACTACCCGTGGCGATGACGATGTTGATGGTACTGGAAGTTTACGTGCAATTACTATTTCGCATATTCATCGCACCATCGAAGAAGAAACCGGTTTCCCACTTTCGCGCAATGTTCGCGGAGATATTGCACTACGGGCCGCAGCCTTTAAAGAGACCGTTGCCCCGTTTTTACTCACCCTACTGACGAGCGAGCTCAATTAATCCTCACCGCACATACTCGAGTGCCTGAAACTCTTCGCTACACTTCGGACTGAGTAGTTAGAGCTGGTGCGCTTGAGGTTGGTGTGGTCGTAGCGACATCACTTACTCCTTCTACTGCTCCGACTGGTTCACTACCAGTAGCGGAACTAGTACCCACTGAAATAGGAAGGGGCTCAGGGGTGGCGACTGGTAGCGTGCCAGTATCAATTCCGACCATACTCGCTACATCTGTACTAATGCTGAGGGCTTCAGTTACTGCGGTGTTTGCAGTCTCAAAATCACCACTCCCAAGCGCCGCCTCAACCGAAGCTACGATTGCGTCAATACGAACTAACGACTCGGTAGCCTTTTCACTGATTCCCGAACTTAAAGTTTTGTTCACAAGACTCGTAGCAATCTGGGCTTGTAGCGACTTAATTCGTCCCAGTGCGTCAAGAACTGTCACCTGACGTTCCTCATCAGTGAGCTCAACTGGGACCAGCGCTTCAACACTCAGTACTTCGCGAACGTCGATATTCGTCATAAACACAATCAATTTTTGGGTACGCGCAATGACCTCAGTCAACATGTGTTTAGCTGCCTCCTCATCACCTGCCCGCGCCTCAAGGGCACGCGCTATGAGACGTTCAGCGTCTTCCAAACGGCGCGTAATGTCACGCACCTCATTGTTGGTCGCCGTACCATTAATCGAAGCGAGTAGTTCGCGCGCACGAGTGGTATCTACTTCCGCGTGAGCAACCAAACGGTCAAAACTTGGTACGCTATCCTCACTCGGGATTGTTGCTTCGCGATGTTCGGCTTCGATCACGCTCGCCAGAGCAGCAATGGGACTTTCGGTACTCTCTACCGGGACACCCGTACCGTCTACCTGAGCACTGAACGAGCCCATGGCTGGTGGTACTTCACCCCCCTCAGTCTGTCGGAGCGCTGCCGATTGCACATCAAGAGTGGTAGCCAGATGTAGGGCGGCAAGACTAGCTTCTTCTTTATCAGTTATACGCATCTCATCTATCTCACGCCGTGCCTCCGCACTATGCGTACGAACTGCCGCTACCACCTCAGCTTCGGCCTCGGTCGTTAATCTCCCCTCACTTGCCAAGACACGAGCCTCTGCAATGCGTCGATTAAGGCGTTCTGTCTCCCAGGTAACTTTTTTATACGGTGACAAGATCAGTGACGAGCGAACTTCCTCATTAAATTTTACTTTTACTGGGTACAGCGTGTCTCCAGGTATAGCTCGCTCTGCTGAGTGCGAAACAATCACCAGACACACCGCAACCGCCATACCGCTATAACTAAAAATCTGACGCCATGAAAATGACACCGTACGGTATGGCTCAGCAAAAAGTGCCCGCTCGGTTTTTGAAATGGTGCGCTTCCCTGGTACCTGAAGCGGGTGGTACTCCATATACGAAAGCACCCGTTCACGGAGTGCATCACGCTCAGCCGCCTTGAGTTTGACGGACAGTGCTTTTTTATGGAATTCTTCGCTAAAACGTTTCATGGGGTTTGGGTGGTCTTGACCCTGCGATTGTCTTCAGAGCTTTTTTGATGACTCCGAGCCTCGAGTTCCTCAATTTTTGAACGCAGTAGTTTGAGTCCTCGGTGAATACGGACTGAAATTGTATTCTCTGTTTCTTCGATGAGCGTACTTATCTCCCGTGGACCAAGCTGATCCACAAAGCGCAGAATAATTACTTCACGATACTCGTCAGGGAGCGTTTCTAAAAGTGCGAAGGCTTGGCGACCATCAATGGTGGCTGCCAGTGCTTCTACGGTACTTTCAGACAGCTCTGGGAACGAACCTTCATCAATTCCCTCTTGCTCGAGGAGAGCATCGAGAGATGCTTCTTTGGCTCGACGATATTCGTCAATGATGAGGTTATTCAGAACTTTGTATAAAAACGGACGATACGAATCTATCGCGTGCCCATTACGAACATATGTCCAAACCTTGGTGAAAGCGTCGTGAACCAAATCAATGGCTTTTTCGCGATCACCAATGCGAAGCGACGCGTGCCGAAACAGCGCATCTGAGTACTCCTCGAAAGCTTTCAAGAAACGAGTTTCCTGGTCCTCCACTGCTGCGGTTGTTTGTGTACGACCCGCCATGTGGACACCATTATATACGTAGACGCGATAAAAGCCGACTTCTTACCGACACCCTATCGGAAACAGAGGATTTATAAGGCTCGCAGGCAGTCAATCAGTTCCGGAAACTGCGGGGTAAGGAAGTGTCCCTTATCTGTAAGCGGCAGAAAGGTAGCTGACGGTAGCGCCTTATGGTACCGAAGGGCGTGTGCAAACGGCACGAGGGGGTCGTCTTCACTATGAAAAATAAAGGTTCTGGTGCCAGACTGCCTGAGTGCTATCTCGAGCGCACCGAGGTCAAATTCCCAACGAGGATTATCCCCGCCAGGATCGTCTATGAGCCCCGCGGGAGCAGCCACCAATGCTACGGCAGCCGGAGGTACCCCTATTTCATTTTCAGCCAAGTATTTGGCCAAGAAATAGCCTCCTAGAGACCAACCAAGAAGACCGTACGGTTTATCGACCAGCTGAAGATATCGCTCAAACCAGACTTTCCACTCGTCATAGTCAGCGTTCTGCTTATTTGGCATATTTGGGGCAATCACCGTGATGTCTGGGCCCAAATCGGAAGCCAAGGTATCAGTCCAGCGCCTCGGGCGCTCTCCCAAACCAAAGGGCTCTCGCAGTGGCACGGTCTGCAAATACTCTATAAAATCGGCCTTGCTCTTGAAAGAATCACCCCCGTGGATGTAAAGCCAGGTACGCATAGCCTCATGATACACGTTCGGGTACACCGTGGCTAGAAAAAAGCAGCAAGCAATGCTATGATGGCGGACACTCAGTAACTGAGTAAGACACAGTACGTTGAATTTTGCTGCCGCTGATTATTTTGGTCGGGGCGTAGCATAATGGTAGTGTACGCGGTTTGGGACCGCGTGGCCCGGGTTCGATTCCCGGCGCCCCGACCAAGGGCGACAGTCAGCAAAATTTAATTCGTGCAACAAAACAAGAACCGTCTTTGCTACAACAAAGACGGTTCTTGTGTATGTCACAGATTACTATAAAATACAGTACTACGTTTCACGTGGTACAATAAAATGTTTCTCGTGTAACTCACTACGATCACCCAGGAACAATATCTTCAACAAAATAGACATGTGCTATTCTTTCACGTGGCACAATTTTAACAATTGCTGCCACAAATCTCCAGTTTCCCGTGTAACGGCGCTCAGCAATCCAGGTCTCTATCGTTCTACCAAGACGACGAAGTTTTTGAGAGTTAATTTTATCCTCTGGGCGCCAAGTTTCCCGTGCAACAGAATTTTCCAAATCAGACTTTGTTTCATATGAAACAGTTTTAACCTCAATGAATACAATCGTGTGATTTTCACGTGCAACAATATCAATCTCACCCCAAGGTTTCAGATAATTTTGGTCGATAACCTGAAATCCTCTACGCTCAAGCTCTTTTATAACCAACGCTTCACCGATAGCGCCAATTTGATTCTTTTTACCTTTCTTCTGGCTTTGTTTCATGTGAAATGTGCCACGTGGAACTAGGTTAGTGTTTCAGTTAGCAGTAGTTTGTTAGATTGGTGGGCATTCGGGATGAGCCTACCAAAGAAATATACTGAAGTTATGAACATCATTTTATCAAATTCATTATTTAGAGCCATATTTATAAAAGACACATGTCTTTTATCCACCTATTCACCTGTTTATCCCCAACTGTAGTCCAAGCGTACCACACGTACGGTCCTGACGTATTTATGTCTAGAATGCTGTCTTTGTTTACCCATTGTATGTTAACCGAGGAGCAGGGGAGGCCCTACAACGACAGCGCTCTGCCGTTTGATTATCCACGTACGTGCCATTTGGCACTTACTCTGCGCACAAGCAAAAACGCCCTTTCAGGCGCTTTTGCTTGTGCGGCCAGTGAGAATCGG
Organism: Candidatus Nomurabacteria bacterium; assembly: GCA_943359405.1. Lineage (GTDB taxonomy): Bacteria > Patescibacteriota > Minisyncoccia > Phycocordibacterales > UBA918 > OLB19. The sequence goes on along the minus strand of CALRHO010000047.1, from coordinate 432 downwards.
TCACAAGTCGCTCCCTACGGTCGTGCTCGCGACCTCGGCTCGCTGCCCCAAAAAGGACCCTCGGCTTCGCCTTTCGATTCTCCCTGGCTCGCTATATAGCGCACCAGCGCCAACACATTCGTGTTGGCGCTGGTGTTTTGTGCGGCCAGGGAGAATCGAACTCCCGACTTAACATTGGCAATGTCATGTTATACCACTTAACCATGGCCGCAATATTCAGTTTTTTAACTCTTTGGTGGCAAGCTCAATCCACTTCATAAGCTTTTGCTTCAAAAGAGTACTGCCGATTATAGTATTACCGACCCCAAAATGCAACGTACGCTTGCGACTTCGACCATCAATATACTGATTTTTATAAAACTGGCTGGCTGATAGCCCAACTAACTTCATCCAATGCTTCATGCAGGTAGTTTCATCCAAATCAGGGTAGAG